>JBAVVB010000144.1:0-1956 GCA_049697075.1 Nitrosotalea sp. | reverse complement strand
TGATTACAACATGGACGAGTTTGTACAAGGTACATTATACAAGGACAGTGATTTTGTACCAGCAGAAAAAGATACTGAGGCCTGTATCATAAAGTTCCAGAGGTATCAGGACATGAAGAAGCTGTACAGGACAAGACTTGGAAAGAAAAGGGAGGAGCTTGCAAGGCGTGAGAGTGAAGCATACTGGAATACACGCAACAGGCCTTCCTACTATGATGTTATCATGGACGGGATAAGATATGAAAGAAAGAACATTCACAGGCTGGTGTGGAACCGGTTGTTTAAGATGAACCTTGTTGCAATATCGTATAGTGATTTTGTAAAGCTAAGGTCAGAGAAGGAGAGAGACAAGAAGAGAAAGAAGAAACAATTCCTTCAAGAAAGATATGGCAACAGGTCAACGTGGCGTTACAGAAAAGACATTGTCAGGTCTGGTAAAAGTTACGGGTACGATTATGATGCACGTCATGAAAATATGCTTGACGACCCAGACTCGTACATCGAGGCCAAGGGTGACGATCCAGATCTGTACGGGGAGATCTCTGAGAGCAAAAACTCGTCACATTATCAAGACGAGTCTGAAGATTTCTAGTGCCCTTTTAAACTATATGCCATTTGGATGACATGGCATGTCAAAACCACGATGATATCATAGCAATAGATGCCGGGACTGGATTTGTCAAGTGTGTATCCGCACACATGCGAGTATCGTTTCCATCGATATACGGAACAAGGCGACTGACAAGATGGGAGGACCCAAAGGAAAGAACGGTTGAAGCTGTTGGATACGAGGCTGTAAAGATGTCTGTCTATCCCGATACCGTATTGGTAAGGGCAGTACTTGAAGGCAAGATAGCAGAAGAGAAGGCTTTTGTAGCTATCGCCAGGGAGACGATACGAAAGCTTGGATGTGAGCGGGATCTTGGATCACTTTTAGTTGTTATGGGACTTCCATACGGCGCAGCGCAGCAGAAACAATACCTTGAGAAACTAGTGGAGCGAAACTTGAAGCCAAGACAAGTGCTTGTCATACCGCAGTCTATTGGCACGTTACTGTCAGAGGATGCAAGGACCGGAATCGTACTATCGATAGGACAGGGAACTACAGAGCTGGTCCTCTTTGAGGACCTCAAGCCGGTTGCCGGCGTATCTATACCACAGGCCTGCGACTATCTGTACGAGGATCTTGCATATCTTGAACATGAAAAAAATACTGCGGACAAGAAGAGGGTAGATGCACTGACTACAATTCTTGCCAACAAGATTGCTGTATTCAAGACCAAGCTAAACAGGGAATATGATGTCTATGTGTCAGGCGGTGGAGCACTAGTAGACGGACTGTGCGTGTCCTTGCAGACAAAGGTGCACGACAGCCTTAGAATAGCAAAAGATCCACTCTACTCTAATGCTGTCGGACTGTACAAGCTTGGCAAGATGGTATCACTATCTAGTATTGAAGATCAGCAAGAGACATACCAGCAACACTGATACCCACCCCTTTCTTTTCTTTTACACGTTCTGTCGATTCAATTGTAATGGTATTATCATTACTATCCGTACTTTCAAGAAACTTGTCATCTTTTGATACGACAAACTTGCTCTCTTCAAGCTTGAAGTATAGCTTGGTGCCTTTCTCAATTTGCAGCTCATGGCAGATCTTTCTTGGTATTGTGACCATAAGCGAGTGCCGAGGTTCACGGCCCATCTTCATGACACTTCTTGTGTATATTTTTTGTATCATGATACCACAATGATATCATCAATAAAAGCCTGAAAAAGCCATAGGGTTTTGGTATCAAAAACCATAGGGTTTTCCTTACTGCAGCATGTAGCTTTTGCGACAAATCACGGTGTGCAGTCAAGAAAAATGTAAGGAAATTTGATTCTCACGAACAGACCATGCGTAAAAATTTCCTTGTTTTTGTCAAAAAACCACTTTACCGCCATATTATACGT
>JBAVVB010000143.1:0-4660 GCA_049697075.1 Nitrosotalea sp. | reverse complement strand
CATGGGTGGCCATGGAAAAATGATGCACGGACACGCTGGAATGTGGAAGAAACCAAGCAATAGTACAACAACTACTGCACCAACTGACTTTCAAGAGTAGAATCTAGAAAGCCTTTTTTATTTTATTTTTTTATATTTTCCATATTTCACATCTTGAGGTATGATAATCTTTAGAATATTTTCAGGATCTCTTATTGGATCACTCTAATAATTTCTTTATTGTGGTGGAAGCCAGAGTTACAAAAACAACTGTAGCAACAAGTAACACGAGTATGTCAACGAGTAAATTTCCATACGCTCCAGAAAGAAGCATAGATCTGATTGCATCCACT
The DNA here is from genome assembly GCA_049697075.1 of Nitrosotalea sp. Lineage (GTDB taxonomy): Archaea > Thermoproteota > Nitrososphaeria > Nitrososphaerales > Nitrosopumilaceae > Nitrosotalea. The sequence goes on along the minus strand of JBAVVB010000143.1, from coordinate 4,328 downwards.
ACATAACTGAGTGGATTTGCTATAGAGACATACTGAAGCCAGATAGGCATTACAGAGATTGGATATATTGCATTACTTGCAAAGAAAAGCGGCATAGTTAGCGCTTGACCAATCCCCATCATCCTGTCTCGAGTTTTCAGATACGATGCAAGAAACATTGAAAAACTCGAAAAACACATGGCAAATAGTATCACAACAGCAAAAACGCCTGCGATGTCAAGTGGGTCAAATCTTATTTTGACTCCAATTATCAATGCTAAAGCAAATATCATTATGGCTTGAAAGACTCCCCTTATACCCGCAGCGAGCGATTTTCCCAAAACTATTGATGAACGCGGCGACGGGGTTGACAGGAGTTTGGTAAGTATTCCTACGTCTTTCTCCCAGACTACCGTGATACCATAAAAAATTGAAATAAACAAGACAGATTGCGCCAGTATACCAGGAGTGATAAACTGGATATACGAAAAATTACCAGACGGCATGGCTCTTATGGTGTTAAGGGTCTCTCCAAAAACAAGTAACCAAAGCGCGGGTTGAATAATTCTGGTCCAAAGCTCAGTTGAATCATGGCGAATTTTTCTTGCCTCCATCTCTGCAATGGTGATAGAACTAGAAAGAAATCTTCTGATGTTCATCTTGCGCGCCTCACAAAATCACGACGGGTTCTACGGGTGGCTTTGTACATATCATCTTCAAGTCTTCGCTTGGCATATTTCATAAAAACATCGTCCAAATTTGCTTTGTTAATTGAGATAGATTCAACCCTAATTTCATGGCCCCTAAAGAAATCCGCTATGAGTGGAATTGCTTCTTCGCCATTAGTTGTCAAAATCTGAATGGATGTTTCATTACTGTTTATGATGCTGCCTATCTCTTTTGGTAGTGACATGATTGAAGGAACAGATGCAAGATTCACCGTGACAATATCTCCCCCTACATTTCTTTTTAATTCCTCAGGTGTTCCCAAAATTGCTATCTTGCCTTCTGACATGATTGCTATTCTGTTGCATAGCTCATCTGCTTCATTCATGTCATGGGTAGTGATTAAAATTGTAACACCAAATTCTTGATTTAATTGCTTGATGTTCTCCCATACTTGTTTTTTTGATGAAGGATCAAGACCAATGCTTGGTTCATCTAAAAGCAGAATCTTTGGCCGATTTACAAGAGCTTGTGCTATTTCTAGCCTGCGCATCATTCCTCCACTATAACGCTTGACAATATCATGCGCCCTACTTGAAAGATCCATGTATTCTAACGCATCTTTTATTCTCTCATTGCGTTCCATCTTATTTACATACGATAATTTAGAAAATATCAATAAATTTTCATATGCAGTAAGATCAGTATCAACAGATATGCTCTGTGGTACATACCCAAGCATTTCTCTCACAGTTTCTGGCGATTTAAAAACATCTACTCCAAGTACATGCAATGTACCAGAGGTTGCTTTGGTGAGGGTTATTATCATCTTGATCGTGGTAGTTTTGCCTGCTCCGTTTGGACCAAGCAGGCCAAATATCTCCCCTTGTTTGACTGAGAAACTTATTCCATCTACTGCCCTAATATTACCGCGATAAACTTTTGTTAAACTGCCTGCCATTATCGCGTTTATTTCTGGCATGTTTGGATCATCAGAATTAGAATTCATGAAAATATCAGTTGTTATCACATGTGTTGCATGTGTAATATAATAGAATCATATCTAACTGTCAAACAGAGAACTACCATTTCATTCAAATTATAATACAATTTGAAACTTAGTTGTATAAAGCGAGTTTACGAAATGGAATACAAATGGATCGTCCTAACAAATACTACACTGGCAATTCTGATGGCATCACTTGATGCCAACATTGTGATAATAGCTCTGCCTAAGATCTCTTCGGACCTTCATACATCAATAATTGAGACAATATGGATTGTTTTATCATATGGGCTTGTCACTACTACCGTTCTTTTGAGTTTTGGCAGACTTGCTGACATGTTTGGTCGAGTCAAACTATACAATCTTGGTCTCATAGTATTCACAATAGGCTCCGCCCTTTGCGGTTTTTCCAACTCGGGTCAAGAATTGATTCTATTTAGAATAGTTCAAGCACTTGGAGCAGCTTTTCTTTTCTCAAATAGTGCTGCCATACTGACCGATGCATTTGATGTAAAAGAGCGCGGAAAAGCGCTGGGGTTAAACCAAGTTTCCATAGTAGTAGGCTCGGTAACAGGACTTGTTCTTGGAGGTCTGTTAACTGACACACTTGGCTGGAGGTCCATATTTTGGGTGAATGTTCCAATCGGGATATTTGGAGCCATATGGTCTCACATAAAACTCAGAGAACTTGGAACAAAAACTGGAGGCAGAATAGACTGGATTGGAAACTGCTTTCTAGCTTCTGGGCTAATCTTGCTTTTGCTTGGACTAACACTTGGACCATTACAGATGTTATCCAAGATTGTAGAATTACTCATGATTTTTGGCGGTCTTGCATTATTGGTACTGTTTGTCTTTGCAGAATCAAAGATTGACGATCCAATGTTTGATGTAAAACTATTCAGGCTGCGAATATTTACCACGGGAAACTTTAGCGTGTTTCTCAATGCCATTGCAAGAGGCGCACTCATATTGATAATGACGTTTTACCTGCAGGGACCTACCATGAAGCTTAGCGCGTTGGAAACTGGACTATATCTCATTCCGGTATCATTCACAATGGCAACGTTTGGCCCGATAAGTGGCTGGCTCTCTGACAAATATGGCTCTAAATTTTTCATTATAGGCGGACTCTTGACCTCTGCGGTTGGATTTCTAATGCTTACTAGATTGCAGTCGCATGAAAATTTTTTACATCTTTTGATACCACTTGTGCTGGTGGGTACTGGCATGGGCATGTTTGCAGCCCCTAACAGGACAGCTGTGATGAATTCAGTTCCAGCGCATAGAAGAGGCACTGCATCTGGTATGACCACTACGCTTGTGACTCTTGGCAACATCTTGAGTCTTGGATTATCATTTCTGATCATTACACAGACAGTTCCAATTTCTGATCTTGAGGCCATCTTTACTGGTGGGAACGCCAATTTTGCAAATGCAGTAAATTTTGTCAATTCCATTCACACAATCTTTTTCTTATCTGCGGCAGTACTTTTTGCCTCAATAATTCCTTCCATAATTGAACGACCCTTCAAGCCACAAGACTGAGTACCTCAAGTTTCTAGAACATAGCTAGATTATACCACATTGAAGAAATAGTAAGTGTATTTTTGTAGGTTATTTTTTAATTTTGCAAATGTAGTGTATCTTTGTTTTAAAAATTCTTGGACTGGTTTACACTTTGTGTGTAAATCTCAGTCCTGTCTTGGTCGATATTGCAATTATCGATATGATTGCAATTGCAAGTACCATGGCTGCGATTGGACCAAATTCTGGAACTACTATTGTGCCAATTATCTCTATTTGCGAGGTTCCATCTGTGAATGGAATTTGTAGTGTTCTAGCAGTAGCAGTGTTGCTAGTCTCTTGGAATTGGTCGTTTTCTTGGCCATCATTTAACACAAAGAATTGATCATCATTGCCATCAGTCTTCTTTGCATCAATTAATGCTCTTGGCATGTTAATTGTCAATGCACCATCACCATTTGTCTGAATTGATACAATTAGCGACTTTGAATTGGTGTCAGCTTTGATATCAAGAACCTTTCCATTTGTTATTGTATATGTTACTGACATGTTTGTACCATCCACAGGAATAGTATTTCCTGAAGAAATGTGTGAGCCTGAGAACTGGAATGTTGTTGTTGCAGATCTGTCTGGACCGCCATACTGTACATATATTGAATATGCGCCCGCAGCCTGCCACAATGCGCCGCCTGCTGTAAGATCAGTAGAAAATATCTTATTAGATCCTATTGGAATTTGACTAATCGTCACAATATTTCCAACAGGATTTCTTAGAATGAGTGTAAGAGGCGTATCACCAAGATAATCTTTTGTCGAGCCTGAAATTACTATCTTGTCTCCATCATTGTAAGATGGTTGATCAGTTGTAACTGTGACTACTGATGTAGATAGACCCATGGCTGCGATTGCAGATGAACTGCCAGATTCGTTTGTTATCAGATAGGAAGGAGGAGGCAAATTAGTGGAAATGGTATAATTGTAAATAGGATGAGCAAGTGAGCCCGGTGGCGCCGTATAATTAGAACCCATATTCATTGCGGGGTTTGACGTAGAATTAGAACCCATATTCATTGCGGGGTTTGACGTAGAATTAGAACCCATATTCATTGCGGGGTTTGACGTAGAATTAGAACCCATATTCATTGCGGGG
>JBAVVB010000142.1:0-3157 GCA_049697075.1 Nitrosotalea sp. | reverse complement strand
AGGTACTGCTAGTTTAAAGTGACTGGCTCCCACAGTTTCCATTACGGATATTATTACAAGATTAGATAATACATTTGTGATACCTTGTTCATGAACACGGTTCACTAACTTTGTTAGACAATTTTTTTATTTTATTTCTTAGGTTATGTCATGTCCTACCGACAGCCAATTCATCAGCAAGACATATGTTAAAAGAATGAAAATTTTTTCATGATTTACTCATTGTGGATTCATAGTAAGGATCTATGAAAAATAATATGTCGATAATCAAAATAAAAAAGAAAAGAGTAGTTTACCCTGAAGTTGTTGTTCCAGAGTTTGAGTTTGAGGTTGAGGTTGAGGTTGAGGTTGAGGTTGAGGTTGAGTTGCTTTCCGAGCTTGTTTTGTGTCCGTTAAGGTCGTGCCATGTCTGATTTATTATTCCCTGTGCATCATGCAAGTTATTCCAGACATCTGTTGACTGGGTACCTTGGTATTGACCTGTTCCCACAGTACTCAATGTGTTTTGAACATTTGTAAGGTCTGTCTGCGCCTGGCTTATCTGAGTACTGTACTGTCCAGAATTTTGATTTGACTGGATTGTATTGAGGGCCGCCTGTTCTGCATAGAGTGCAGATTGGGCAGCAAAGTGGAAGTTTGTACCACTCTTGCAACCATCATACTGACAATAGCTTTGCAGTGCATCCTTGAGTTGTGTAGAGTTTGTTGCAGAGGATAGGGCTGCTGCCAAGTTGTCAAGATTAGTTTGTGCTTGGCTTATTGTCTGATTTAGCTGAGTCGTGTCAAATCCTCTCACGTAAAGTTTGTGGGATCTGGTCTGCTCTTGCTGTATTGCAAACTGAAAAGACGCAATCTTTGCTTGTGCAGATTGTTGCTCTGCAGAAAATATGCAACTTCGCTCTGTAGCTACAAGGCTAGTCATGTCACTCCTTAACTGGGATCTCTCAGTCTTTGGAGGCGCGGATGCCTTTATTGCACTGTTTAGATCAAGTCTTCCAGACTTGAAATCTGCCCTGAGCGCTGGCAAGTCTGCCTTGAACTGGGTCTTGTTATCATTAGTAGTGTCAGTTGTCACTGTCTGCAGATCAGACGTTATTTTTGAAGAATCAGCACTGATTGCAGTGCTGTTGATGTCGGGTATGACACTGATTGCATCTCCAATATAACCGGTAAGATAGTTTGCTTGACATGTTACTTGTGCAAGGGTTGCATTCATGGAGTCTTGTTGTACAGTAGCTGCTTCACTTTGTTGCGTGATTGGAGTCTGCGCAAATGCAGCTGCTGGAACTATCAACAAGGCACACGCCATCAACGAGATACATTGCATCTTGGTATGCATGAATGGACTAGAGAGTTTGTTTTATAAAGAATTGCGCAGCTTTGTTACTTAACAATGTTAATTTAGATTTTTATGGGTTTTGAAATTGTACAAAATTTACCTGTGATTTTATTTGTCAAACTTTTTTTTAATTTATTGAACAGCAATTTATTGCAACCAATCGTAATCATGTCTTGGAAAAATATTTTCTTTGTTAAAACATGGAATTGATTTAATCTCTTCGTAGTGCCACCATTGGAGATAGTCTTGATGCTTTCCAGGCAGGATAGATTCCTGCCATTATGCTAAGAGTCAGTGACAGTAACCAAACCTTGATCAAGTCCTCTGGTAAAAATATTGGCGGTATATGCGTAGGATCTCCTCCAGTAGGAGACGGAACAGTCATTATCATGCTAAGAAGATATCCTGCACCCATTCCTATTGCTATACCAACACTTGCACCTATTATTCCAATCAAAGCTGCTTCAACCAGAAACAGGGAGAGAATTGTGGTGTTTTGTGCACCTATTGCTTTCATTGTACCAATCTCTTTTATCCTTTCACTAACAGAATTGTATAACGTGGTGACAATTCCAACAGCCCCGACCACTAACGCAATTATGCCAACCATTAGGATAAACGCATTATTTCCACTGGCTGCTTGTTCACGTATTGCCATGACAGCTTTTGGCGTATTGAGTCCAATAGTGGAACCATATTGGTTTGTTATCTCTTGTTGTACCGTATCAACATAATCAGGTGAATCTGCCATGATATACAATGTATCATACTTGTTTGATTTTTGTAGTAGTTGATTTGCTGCATCAGGGTTTATGAAAAGAGAAGTGTCAGTGATTGTGTCTCCGGTAGGCTTGACAATTGCCTTAACAATGAAATTCTTTACGTTGCTTTCCTGCTGTCCCGCAGAATTTGCATATGTATATGTCAGCTTTACTGTTTGCCCTAGAACCACAAAAGGTGTTGTGTCTCCAGGCGGGTTTGCCACAGTGTCTCCAACAATTACTGCTGCGCGGTCAGCTGGATTTACAGATGAGCCATCTACATACTGCAAGTTTGGCACCTTGACCTGTAGTTTTGTAAGATCCATACCAACAACTGTCACGTGTTGTGTATTTCCTTCAGTATCCAGCTCTACAGTACCTTGGTACTTTGGTATGACATCTTCTACAAACGGGAGTGACTTGATTCTGTTTACTATGACATCATTTATGATAAGTGATGCAGATGAACTGCTGGAATGATACGAATGCTGGCCTGAGCTGGCAAAGATAAGATTTGCTGCAAGCGTGTTGAACTGTTGCTCTAGAAATTCAGCCTGTCCTGCGCTGAGTCCATTTAATACAACTACGAGGCTACTTCCGAGAACCACCATCATGACAGTTAGAAGTGTTCTTACTTTTCTGTCAATTAGCGCGTCAAAGGATAGAGAAAAGATATCGTGTATTTGCATGACTTGTTCTCCTTGCCTCTAGTTTTTGTCCACTGCCAAAAAGGGATGCAAGTTACCTCTCTTATCATTAGATATGATAGACGTAATTTTATTGTGACTTGACAAACTTTTCATGACAACTGACAGACTCTACCATTCAAAGCACCAAGATTGCAATTAAGTCTAATAGTACATTCGTCGAACTATGCTCGGAATTTTGATTTTTTCAGCAATAGATTGCAAGCATTTTATTGGTCTATTTATCGCAAGATTTTTTTCATTTGTCAGTTAAAGATTACTTTTTTTCTCCACCCAGATACAAAGACGACTGTGCCGCTGGCAACTGATATCATTCCAGCATATACCAGCATGTGGCCTACAGTTTGCAC
>JBAVVB010000141.1:0-5560 GCA_049697075.1 Nitrosotalea sp. | reverse complement strand
ACGCATAGGAGTATCAAAATGCAAAACACAAAAAGGAGAGAGATTTGCCGTGGGGTTTGACACATCATTAGTAAAGGACAAAAAATTTGTCGAGGCCTTGAAGAAATCACTACACCTTGCTAATTATCTTGAAATATACATAACAAGAGGAAATCCCATTCCAATTTATACTGAAAAACTGGAAGGAGAGCACAAAAAACTCAAAGAGCCCAACTTGATTTATCCAATATCTGAAACTACGTACATACATATCAATCCACATTCAAATTCAGCCGACGGGTACGTGGAATATGCCATAATTGAGCCCGATGAGCCTGACAGGGCATTGATGGATAACGCTGACAAGCTATTTGCATTGCATGCCGGAACTATGAATCCCCCTACAGAACTAACAGAGAGATTCAACATGATAGACCAGTATCTTGACAAAACCATATTAATTGCTAACAGCCCTATAGATTACTCCAAAGTCAACATAACGAAATTGAAAAATTTGTCAGTCTATGAGAAAGATGTAACAAATCTAAAGTATCATTTTCTAAGAAAAAGAGCAGGCATGGGATTGTTTGACCCATTCCTTACAGACCCACATCTTGAGGACATTTCAGTTGTAGGGGCTGGAAACATGTATGTAATTCACAAGATGTTTGGAGCACTCAAGTGTCCGATATTTCTCAGTGTTGAAGAAATAGATGATCTCATAATCAGCATGTCCGAGCAATTTGGAAAGACGGTATCTCATGCCAAGCCTGTGATAGATGCAACATTGCCTGAAGGCTCTAGAATCAATATTGTATTTGGCAAAGATGTGAGCAGAAAGGGAACTAATGCAACTATCAGAAGATTTGCAAGTACTCCTCTATCAATAACTCAGATAATTCCAAGTAAAGCACTCAACTCAATCGAGGCTGCATATTTGTGGATTATGATGGCAGAAGGCATGAGTGTATTTATCAATGGAGAAACAGCATCAGGTAAGACTACCACGATGATGGCATTGACTGCATTTATCCCATCAAACTGGAAGATAGTAAGCATCGAGGATACGCCAGAACTTACCTTACCTCATTCTAACTGGATAAGTGAGGTAACACGTGATACTGGAAATCAAAACTCAAGTGTCACCATGTTTGATCTGTTAAAGGCCGCATTAAGACAGAGACCAAATTACATATTTGTAGGAGAAATCAGAGGTGCAGAAGCTAACATTGCGTTTCAAGCCATGCAGACAGGCCATCCAGTTGTCAGTACGTTTCACGCAGCCAACATGACTGCGTTGCTACAAAGAATTGTCAACCCTCCAATGAACATACCCAAGACAAACGTTGAAAATCTAAACATTGCATTATTCCAGGCAGCAGTCACGGGCCCTGATGGAAGGAGGGTAAGAAGGGTGCTATCTATCAATGAAATCATCGGATACAACCCAGAGGGAAATAATGTAATGTTCATACCGGTATTTGACTGGGATCCAGGTACAGATCAGGTAAAGTTTAGAGGAAAAGGAAGTAGTGCACTATTCATCTCAAAGATTTTGGAAAAAAGAGGCATGTCAAGAAAGGACGAGACTCTGCTATACGAAGAGCTTACCCTGCGAGCCAAGATCTTGGATAAAATGGTGGAAAAAAAGATCTTCAATTTCTATGATGTTTATGATTCCATATCACGCTGCAGAGAAATTGGTCTTGATGCATTCATGAAGGAGCTTAACATGCTATGATACAGAAATTATCCATAAAAGAAAAACTTGCAGAGCTTAAAAAAGCAGACGATGAATTTGTTTACTTTATGGCATTTCTTTATGCACTTTCTACAGGAGAAGTAGGTTCAATTGATCTGATAAAAACTGCACAAGATTCAGGTTATGGAAAGTATTCGAGCACATTCAAAGAGATATTCAGATTAGGAGTAGGATGGGGCTATGGCCTTTCAAGATCTTGTGAGATGATTGCAATGAAGTTTTCAGATAATTCAGATCCTCTAAAACAACTACTGGTAAAATTAGCCCAAGTCATAAGATTAGGAGACGAGTTACGAATATTCTTTACAGAAGAAATGGGAGCAGCTTTACACAGCTATACAGTAAGATATGAACGCAATTTAGAATCACAGAAACTCTTTCTTGAAATGTTTTACACCATTTCATCTACAGCTGTCTTTATGATATCAGGCAACTCCATCATGACCATGCTCATGGGCAGCGCAGACTCTTCGTCTATATTTATGATTTCGTTCGTAGGTGTGATTGTAAGCATGGGGTCATTTATCTTGATTATGTATGTCATATTTCCAAAAGACAGAATATCTTTAGGATACAATCCAAAGGCCCAGAAATTTAGAATGTTTCTTTACATAGCAATAGGCATGGGAGTTTCTGTCGGCATCGTGCTAGCTATTACCAATGTTGTTCCTCTCCCCTTGGTGACTGTCATAGCTACTGCCCCATTATTTATTCCTGGATTTTTTGCTAAAAAAATGGAAACAGAATTAAAAGCTCTTGATGATTGGTATCCTTCGTTTATCAGACATTTTGGTGAGATATACATGATGGTAGGATCAATGGGACAGTCACTTGATGCTGTCTTGAGAAGTAATTTTGGTCCACTCCAGACACAGATAGTTAGTTTCAAGAATCGCATAAAGAACAGGATCAAACCAGAAACTGGATTTGAGTTATTCTCAAAAGATGCAGGCACTGCCATCATAGTGTCAGGAAATACAATAATGTCAAACTCCATACTAAAAGGCGCAAACATGAATGATGTTGGAAGCAAAGTTTCCGAAATATCATTAAAACTAAACGAGCTTAGGGCAAAAAGAAGACAGACGTCTAGGACCTTTGAGACCATTGTCTTAGTACTTCATGCTCTAACTATGGCAATCTTTGGTTTGATGAACAAGTTAATTGAGATATTTCATACCATGATTACCGGTACTCAGATTTCAAACAACGCCCTAACACTAAGTCCGATTGATCCTAATTTCATGGCAATGATGATGCCAATTGTCATAATTGTTACTTCTGCCATTAATGCACTGGCAATAAAGGTGGCACAAGGAGGACTTTTCAAAACTGTCTGGTTTAACATGGCCTTGCTTACTGCACTAGGTGGAATAACAATGTATGGAACAACCATGGCATTATCAAAATTCCTAGAAAACCACATACTAAACATATCAAACACTGCTCCACATTTGATACTCTTTGTAAAATTATTCTAAAGCAAAATATTTAGATCAAATAAAAAACAAGATAAATTAAAAATTATAAAAAATATCAGCGACTGACTTGTGTCTGATAAACTGAGCTTGCAAGTAGTTCGTTTACAGTATCTATTACCTGTTTCATGTCAAATGGTTTGTAGACTATGGCATCAGATTTTAATTCTTGCAACTTGTCTATTGTTTCAGGTCTGACATCACCAGTTATCATCACCATTATTGCATGTGGATTAATTTGGCGTATTTTTTTTAGCACGTAAAAACCATCATAACCTGGCATCATGACATCTGAGAACACAAGATCCGGAAAAATTTTCTGATACAATTCTACGGCTTGGTTTCCATCAAAAGCTTTACCTAGTACTTTGACATCACAGATTTCTAAAAATTCCGCAAAAAGGTTTACAGTGTCTTCATCATCATCAACTACAATAGCAGTACATCCTTTCTTAGCTATCTTACCTATATCCAACATGTTTACACCTATCTTCTGCGTATTTCTAATATTAGCTAGGTTGTCAGTTTTAAACAAACAAAATAACAAATTTCATTCAGATCTCATATCCTGAAGAGAAACAGCCACAAATCCAAGAGGTAACTATTTTTAAAACTACCGATGAATTTGCATGATGTCAAGAGTTCTTGGGATAATAGGTGGCGGTCAGCTTGGCATGATGCTAACAGAGGCTGCAAAGAAGATGCCAGAACACATATCAAATGTCATAGTACTAGACCCCACGGATAATTGCCCTGCAGCAAGAGCAGGCGCCAAGCAGATCATTGCAGATTTCAAGGACAAAAACGCCATAGTGGAACTATCACTCCAGTCTGATATTATCACCTATGAAATAGAGTCTGGGAATAGTCAAGTTTTGGAATCATTAAAGGCATCAATATCAGTAAACCCATCACCTACAACTCTTAGAACCATACAAGACAAATTTACACAGAAAACCTTTCTTAAGGATAACGACTTACCAGTGCCTGAATTTTTTCCAATAGAATCAATTTCTGATCTTAAGAGAAAAATTTTGTCATTTGGATACCCAGTACTGTTAAAGACAAGGCGTGATGCCTATGATGGCAGAGGCAATTTCAAAATAGAAAATGAAGTCCAGATTGAATCTGCATACAAATTCTTTGAAGGCAAGCAAATGATGGTTGAAAAGTGGGTTGATTTTAAAATGGAGGTCTCTGTAATTGCTGCAAGAAACACCAACGGAGAAATTGCTACATATCCTGTTGTAGAAAACATTCACAAAGAAAACATACTTGAAATGACAATTGCCCCTGCCAGAGTAGAACCCAAAGTGGCAAAAGATGCAGAAGATATTGCCAAGAAAACCATGGAAGTATTACAGGGAGCAGGAGTTTTTGGAATAGAGATGTTTGTAACACATGACAATCAGGTCCTAATTAATGAGATAGCACCGCGAGTACATAATTCAGGACACCACACATTACAATCAAGTGATACTTCACAATTTGAACAGCATCTTAGAGCCATTCTTGGCCTTCCACTAGGAAGTACAAGGCTAAGACACTATACAGTGATGCGCAACATACTAGGACCAAAAAATTTCTCAGGCAAATACAAGCCCATAACAGTAGAGAACAAAAAAGGAATTTACTTGAAGATGTACAACAAAGACGAAGCAAAGCCTCAACGCAAGCTTGGTCACATCAATGTTGTAGATATAGACGATACAAAAGACACAGATGCACTCATCAGTATTGCAGAGGCTGCAAAAAACTCTATCAAGTTTGAACCATTGGATTGAGTTTACTTTTTGGCAGTAAGAGCATAGATTCCACCTGCTCCATAGGCTGCCGCTATCATGAGTCTAGATACTATCACTGCAACGGTTTGGTTTGATACAAATGATGTGTCTATGAAAACAGCAATCGGGATTGCTGCAAGTGAGATAGCACCTACGATTATCTGCTCGTGGTTTGCAAGACCGCTGAATTTTTTCATGAATACATATGTTGATGCATTGCCTAGTCCTATTCCAAGTAAAATGAGATATTGGTAAAGGGGTGGAAAAACTCCTATCATTGCAAATGGTGCCGCCCAGCAAAGTCCGTTTATCGCTTTTACCGGACCTGACCACTTTACGCTATTTTTCATCCTTCCCCTCACAGATGAAAGTATGTGTCGAAACTTGCCAAAAACTGCACCAAAAGTTATTGCAAAGCTGCCAAGCCAGATTATACCATAATAGTAAATTGGATCATTGTGTTCAAATGCAATCTCGCTTAGAATTGAAGCAGAGCCGACAGATATTGCAACTCCTATAAACAAGAGCCCAAACGCTCGTCTCACTTCTAGTGGCGA
>JBAVVB010000140.1:0-2969 GCA_049697075.1 Nitrosotalea sp. | reverse complement strand
AGGTAGACCGAGAAAAACTCCTTTTGATGATAAAAGGAACTGTTGTAGAACAATACAAGCTGGTGGAACTGTCCGATCTTAGAAAGGAAATGGACTCTTTGGAGCCAGTATCTCAGGAAGGAAATGTAAGAATCCCAATTGATCACTGTTTTGATGTAAAAGGTGTAGGTACCGTCATACTTGGCAAAGTTGCACAAGGTAAAATCAAGGCATATGACAAACTCAAGCTATTACCCAAAGGAGACGAAGTTGTGATAAAATCAATCCAGATGCATGATGATCCAGTTGAAGAAGCTGTGTCACCTGCACGAGTAGGACTTGCCGTAAAGGGGATTGTATCTGATGATGTTCAAAGGGGTGACCAATTATGTATTGGTGACGAAATCAACGTATCACAAGATATCGCATTAGATTATCTACAAAATAAATTCTTCAAGGACAACCTGACAGAAAACCAGACGTTTCTTGTCAATATCGGTCTGCAGACAAGGGCTGCCAAAATAATATCTCTCAAACCCATGAAGATTTCCCTCAATAAACCGGCATCATTTGTAAAAAATGACATTTGTGTAATTCTAAAACCAGAATCGCAGACAATACGTATAGTGGGAAGCGGACCGATTATCTCATAATTGTCGTATGCCGTTACGCTTGAAGGGGCCAAGTTTTCCTATTTTTTCCTATTTATCCGTGAACTAAAATATCTGTAAATGATACAGTCCGCATACATGGCTCAATTTGATATGGTTGCCTTTATCTCGTGGTCATCTATTACAGCTATCTTTGTTGTCGTAACAGGGCTGGTTTATATGAAATTTGCAAAAAGAGATAGAAATGAACCACCTCCGGCTTGAGAAAAAAGGCTTGCGTGGACTTGCTATTGCGGAGAGCTTTCGAGAGACTGATTTAAAATCAAAGTTGGCAGGAGTTGTGATGCGAAGAGACTTTGTAATTGATGGATTTGTTTTTGGTAACGCTACAATTGAAGGGGACGATGCTACTGATGCCGTGATATCAATGTATGAGAAATTAGATCGTAATGACATTAGCTTCATTCTGGTCTCAGGACTGATTATCTCAATGTATAACATAGTAGACATGGTAAAACTATGGAAAAAAGCAAAGATACCAATTATTGGTGTTACGTATGGCGAGTCTGATGGAATGGAAGAAGCAATTAAGCACCATTTTCCTAATTCCTACGAGTCCAAAATAACACAGTATCAAAATCTTGGTACAAGGACCAAGATATCATTACACACCAAGCATGACATTTACCTCAGGGTGGAAGGATGCGACATAAAAGAAGCAAAAAAATTACTTGATGCGTTTACGTTACAGGGAGCAGTACCTGAGCCATTAAGAGTAGCGCAAATTCTTGCCAAAGCAGAACTAGATTTGAAACCTTGACCCTACTTTCGCTCTTCCTTACTTACAACCCATTTGCTATTTGTTAATCGTGAAGAGGTAAACTCGATCTGTCCTATCACACGATCTCCTTTTCGTACAATTCCATATTCATTACGTGATGATACTTTGATAATCAGTCGTATTGGGGTGTATCCTCCTTCTATGACCTTGATCCTGAACCGCCTACTTGCTTTGATAATCAAATCACGTGCACTCTTTGACTCTCCAATCCATGAAAACATCTCAAAATTGCCAAAATTTTTGGTACTTATCTCATAATCATACAGCCTAGCCTCGAATTTCAAATCTAATCTCTTTGCCTCTTCATTCATCCAGCCTACGGCCTGTATTCCATAGCCTTTTTCAATTCCAAAAGATTCTGCATCTGCCAATTTTTGATACTGTTTGGGAACAGTTGAATATAATTCAAAAGTGATTATATCAGATATATTAGTCACAAAAGACTCTGAGAAATAGTTGCCCAAGACTGCCTCGGACATAAGAAAAGCTATAGAATCTAACTGGAACGAATATCTGTCAAAATATGCTAATCTATTTTCTTCAAATTATGTGGAAGGCTCTAGCCCGCCTTCAGTTTTTGTTGGCTCTTATGGATATCCCAAAGTCTTGGTAGGACCCTTGGTGCCCCCAATTCATGGTAATACACTCACTATGGACTTGCCTGAATCTTGGCTGGGAAAGAGTCTGGAGGATATTGTGAACTATAGGCTATCACTGGTACGAGGAATCAAAGCAGTTCCTATAAAAGAGCCTCAGGGAAGATACATTGAAAGTTTACAAGAGCTTGCAATGTCATCGCGGTCTACTGATTCCGAAGTAGAATTTGTAAAAAATACGCGCCCATCTTTATTTGTAGATGGGGAGAATGCGCCTTTTGGTCCAGTCGGTGAAATAAAAAATGCCAAGTTCTCAGATTCGTCTTCAGACAAGAACATTCAACGATTATTTTACGACAAAGACATTTTGGCACAAGATGCAGTCTTCGAACTCTACAATCGAGGTATAGAGGTAAGCAAAATTCAAAAATGCTTCAGTATTGGAATGTTTGGAAAAAATAGGAAACTTGTACCTACAAGATGGAGCATAACTGCAACGGATGATATCATTTCTAAATCTATGGTTGAACAAATAACAAATTTTTCCGAGATTGACAGCTACCGCCTTTTCACCTATGAACATCTTGGCAATTTGTATGCTGTAATCATGTTTCCAAGTAGATGGATGTTTGAGATGCAAGAGGCATGGTACGATCAGGATGGAAACATAGGATTTGGATCAGATTTTGAAGATATGCGAGGTCTTTCACGCTATCCTGAGACTGCAGGGGCTCATTTTGCATCACGGCTTGCCGTTGCTGAATATCTCTTGACTACTAGTGCCCAAGCAGGAGTTATGGTACTTCGCGAGATAAGGCCTGAATATGCAGTTCCGGTAGGTGTCTGGCAAGTAAGAGAAGGAGTCAGGATGGCGCTAAAACAAAAACCGATCATAGTGCACAATTTTGAACAAGGCTTAGACCTTGCATGCAAAGGTATGAG
>JBAVVB010000139.1:0-1895 GCA_049697075.1 Nitrosotalea sp. | reverse complement strand
CTCAAACTGTCAAGACTATACAAGACTTGATCTACTGGAAACATGCAAAATTTATTGCCGGTAGTACCGTTAGCAGTCAAAGAGATTATGGTTTTATCATGATAAGTACAGGATGCTCAAAGATACTAGCACGCACAATACTTGGGGTCACCTGTTGTCTGCTCGATCTCTCTGCCTCTTGGATATTGATTCATATCTAATCTCAAGTCCACGGGTTTTGTTCAGTTTGTAAAAGGCGACAAACCTCTTTACATTGTCAAAGCGCGAGTCAACCTTTCTTGCAAGAATCCCGTATCTATTCAGAAGGTAATCCTCATGGTGCTCATCAAATACAAAAGACGCGCCAGAAGTCATATAGAGTTCTCCGAAGGGAACAAGTCGGGTAAATAACAATATCCTAGGAAAAACAGTCATGCTCAAACCGTAATCTATCAACTTTATCTCATTTTTATTATCATGCAGAAGGTCTTTTAGAATCAAGATGTTTCCTGACCTGGATGTTATTCTAAATAATGAAGTGCGTGATAATATCAGCGAATCCAATATCTCTTTCTCTATTTCATCTTCATAGCCTATCTTCTCCCTGTAGATCTGGATTGCATTCTTGTTGTTTGGCAGGATGTAATCGTTGAGTGCAAAATCCATCAAAACGCTGCTTTCATACTTGCTGTCAAACTCAAAAACATTGCCTCTTGCAATACCGAGTAACTCTGCTGATTTGTACAGAGTACTGCGTTCAAGGCACAAATTCATTATCTTACCGTTCATCATGATCCCTGTCGTTCTATACTTTCGGTATTTTTCCAAAACTCTCAAATCTTGATATTTACAGATGGTCAACTCAAATAAATCTTGTAGGGGACTGGCAATCAAAGAATATTATTATTTCAAGGTTAGAACAAATTCAAGGATGTATATTCCTCAAGATAATCAGTATCGCCTAAAGCACAGATACAAAAAAGATCATAGGTTGCTATGCAAATATATTTGAAATAAATCCAATCTATCAAATCAGATATTCAAATGCAGGATCGAAAAATAAGACGAAACAAAAAATGAAAAATAAAAACAGGTATTAGACAGTCTAAAAAAATTATTAAAGAAAAAAAGAAAGAAGATATAAAAGATGTGGGAAACAAGAAATCTAGGACTTTGACGAATTTTTGATATAATTTTTCATATATTAAGGATTTTCCTGATTACAATTGCATCTTCCACAACAAAGATCTCAAGCTTTTCCCCTCCTTCTAGTTTAAGCTGTTCTACAATTTGTGTAGGTATTGTGACGCGGTACTTGAAGTAGTTGATGTCTTTGTAGTTTCTCGACCTTTGCTTTTGCAGTACAATTTTCAACACATGGTATCATCGTGTTGGATTTAAGGAGAAAGTTTACGCCTTGGTTCACTGTTTGCATATTGTATTGTATCATCAATCATACCAAAGAGTACCAAATGTCATAGCATACCATGACGATTCCGAACAAATCCAGGAAATTTTCTAGTTGTATAGTTTGGTACAATTGTAATGAAGTCAACAATACTGTATAGTTGGTGGCGATGTTGCCTGTGTGCAAATGCATGAATTTTGTGTTTAAGTTTTAGTAACTCACAAGTAAGATTTGGGATGTTTTTAAGGAGTTACGTGCCCCAGTCGGAATTTATTGCAGAAAAAGGATTTGTGGATGTCTGCATATCTGATGACGTTTTTCCAGTATACTGGATACGTCTAGAATCAACCAAGGCCACTAGCAGCTCAAGCTCTGTTTCAAGATCTTTGAGATCAAGACCAACAAGTTCATTATTCTTTATTATGAATTGTAAATCATCAAGGGACTGGTACACTCTCTTCTTGATCGTATACCTGTACTGTCTTGCATGTCTTTTTGAGAATACTCC
>JBAVVB010000138.1:0-1664 GCA_049697075.1 Nitrosotalea sp. | reverse complement strand
GTTCACCAGCGTTCTCTAATACGTGAATCCTGGCTTTTGGATTCTTGCTTGGTGCAAATTCGTGAGGCATGTCTTTTTTTCCAAGTCTCTCGCTTGAGTTTTCAAGCATTACTCCAAGACTTGGATTAGTTTTTTTCAGTTGGCTCATCTCAGATTTTGTTAGATTTCCAGCATTGGTGTGCGGGAACAGTCCTGCATTCAATGCTATTTCTGATGCATGAATGAGATATTCTGCCGTACTTGTAAAGCCATTTTCTTTAAGCCATGTTTTAGCTTCATCATATTTCTGCTCTGGCCTTTCGCCTGTGACAAATAATGCCTCTGTACACTTGTGCCTACTTCCTATAGAAGCAACATTTGAGATATCTTGCTTTGACATCATGGATGTTTTGGATTCACCTGGTTCTGACTTGTAAGTACAATAAGAACAAGTGTCTCGGCAGAGATTGATCAAATTGAAAAAAACTTTTCTTGAGTACGTGACAATCCTTCCCTTGGTTTTATCTCTGAGAATCTGTGATGCTTTGTAAATCTCAAATGGATTGTTTTGTGATTCCTGATAAATCTGACATGCGTCAGTATTTGTAATTTCTTTCCCGTCGAATACTTTGTTTAATAATTCAGAATTTAGAACTATCTCGCTCAACTAGTTTTGTAGCTTAGGGGGGGTTGTATTTATTCTTGTACTAGAACTGATTTGGCCTTTCCTGTAGAGTAAGAGTAATCTGCATGGTTTTACCGTCACGAATTATTGTCAGAGTCATATTGTCACCCACTGACTTTTGATCCTGTAAATAGTTGAGCAAATCTTCTATTTTTTGAATAGGGTGACCATCAGCTGCTACTATGATGTCACCTCCTATTTCATATTGTGTACCGTTGATAGTTTTTGTTTCCTTGTATCCTTGAAGCCCTGCCTTTGCAGCTGAACTATTTGGAACCACTGTATTGACCATAAAACCAGACGAGACTGGCAATTGTAAAGTACTGGACAAGTCAGAGTCTACGCTTATCCCAGTTATGCCAAGCCATGGATGTTTATAGTGACCAGTTTGTATTAGAACGGGAACTATTTTCTTCATGGTATTTGATGGGATCGAAAAACCTACGCCCGAAAATTCTCCCGTCTCAGATTGGATTGCGGTATTTATGCCAATTACTTCTCCTTGCATGTTAAGAAGAGGACCTCCAGAATTGCCTGGATTTATTGGCGTGTCTGTCTGAATAACATTTGGTATGGAAAAGGAACTATTTGGAGGATCAAGAAGTCTACCTAATTGACTTACTATTCCAGATGTTATTGAACCGCTAAGGCCGAAAGGATTTCCAATGGCAGCTACTTGGTCTCCAATTCTAAGCTCAGACGAATTCCCAAGTGGCAAAGGATGTAAAACATATGTGTTAGGTATTACTTTGATAACTGCAAGATCAGCATATGGATCTGTGCCAACTATTGTAGCTGGTAGTGACTCGCCATCGTGAAAAATAACTCGAATCTTGGTACTGTCTTGTACTACATGATTGTTTGTTATGATGTGACCGCTTATGTCATAAACAATTCCTGAACCAAGATCTCTTTCAGGTAAAGAACCGTTTGATTTATCAACTATTACCTGAACCACGCCTTGATCTGACTGGGCAAAAAGATCAGCCAAACTCAATTG
>JBAVVB010000137.1:0-1580 GCA_049697075.1 Nitrosotalea sp. | reverse complement strand
CATATCTCCGAGAATCATGTTTTGTTTATTCAGTATTCCTACTACCATTCCTGCTAAATCAAATGAGAAATTTTTTCCTGATATTAGATCTGGTAGTATGGCTGTTTCACCGCCTACGATTGGTACTTTGGCTTTCTTGGCTCCTCTTACAAGGCCACGGACAATTTCTTTGAAGATCTCTTGGTCATTTCTGTTTGCTGCAATATAGTCAACAAAGGAGATTGGAACTGCTCCAGTGCATATGATATCATTTACATTCATTGCTATGCAGTCTATGCCAATAGTGTCGTATTTTTTCATCATCTGTGCAATTATTACCTTTGTACCAACACCGTCTGTATGTGTAGCCAATAACTTTCCGCCTGGAATCTCTACAATGCCTGCATAGTGTCCAAATCCAGACATTGTCTTTATCCCTTTTTGCAATTTATGAGTTGATGAAATTAGTCTGCCAATACTATCTTGACTTTGTTTTATTTTCCTAATGTCAATTCCAGCATCTCTGTATGTGACTCCCAATGAATCTGCTCCAGTTGCTCAGAATAAAAGAATTTTGTATCTGATATGTCTATCCAGTCAACAAATTAGTTGGTTTTTTGCGTAAACAGGTTTAACATAGTTCTTCCTTTGTCTGTTATAAAATAAATCATGTTTGATCCAATCGGTTCTTTTCGTATGAAATTGTATGCCATGCAAAGATGGAGATAGTTCAGAAAGGATCTTTTCATTCTAATGTTTGATTTTACATAAAGATCTGAAAATGTTATTGGCTCGCACCTTAGTTGGTATAGTAGTTTAAGGATGGAAATCGTACTAAAATCTCGAGTCCTAGCCTTGACCGCATCCAATATCTGCTCATCCCTTTTTATTATAAATTCAGAAAATTGATCGGCTACTTCCACTGGTATGTAAGTCATTCTAGTTCGCATATTACAGTATAGGTACGGTAATGTACCTTATTAAATCATCTTGTGGGATTTTTGAGCTAATTAGTATCTTTTTTGAACGTGTGTACACTACCAAATAAATTAAGACGTACCAAGTCAGGAAATTTTTAATTTATGAAGAAAAAACGGAACGGAATGCATGTAGTTAGTTTGAAAGATGCAATTTGTTTTTATTCAAGGCGCGTTGAAACCCAACATGCATAGTGCATTTGTTCTTATGAATGCTGAACTTGGAAAGGAAAATCATATTGTCAATGAGATTAAAAAAATTGCTAATGTTACGGAGGTCTATCCAGTTTATGGCGTTTATGATGTTTTAATGATAATAGAGTCAGATTCTATGGAACTCTTGCGTGAAACAATAACTTCTAAGATAAGAAAATTAGATGGCATAAAATCAACCCTCACTATGATAATTGTTAAAGATCAATAACGTATACTTGTTTTCTATCATTTAATAGAAGTTATTTCAACAGGATATGGTAATTGACTAACAACTTTATCATGCTTCTGGCATGGTTAGGAGAACTACTCGTGTCAAGCTGGCTGCTCTCAGAAGGAGCAGAACATCTGTCAGGACGATGGGGAGGAAGATTTGTTGGAAGAACGCTACTTAGTGTTGCAACTACATTG
>JBAVVB010000136.1:0-2180 GCA_049697075.1 Nitrosotalea sp. | reverse complement strand
TCAATATCCAACGACTCATCAGCCTCAACATATCCTTTTTTCTTTGCATCTGCAAGCGCTGTCTTAAACGTCATACCGCCAGCCATGTTTGTAAGGATGTAATTTGTTGTACCGTTTAGAATGCCCTGAAATGAAACTATTCTTTCTCCTCTGAGGCTGTTTTTTGCATAATCTAGTATTGGAGTGCCACCGCCAACAGTTCCACTAAATCTTAATTGTACCTGATTGTATGTGGCTAATTCTATCAATGATGGAAACGCAAGTGCCAGAGGACCCTTATTTACTGTGATAACATGAAGACCTTTTTTCATTGCAGTCACTATATGTGACATGCCAGGCTCTGCATCCTTGTAGTTACTTGGTGTGGTCTCAATTAAAACTTCAGCCTCCATACCATTTATCATGTCTAGTCCATTTGCTTCTTTTTCCTTGTTGTGATACTTTCGTATATTTCCGTATTTTTTCTTGACTTCTAG
This sequence comes from Nitrosotalea sp., assembly GCA_049697075.1. GTDB lineage: Archaea > Thermoproteota > Nitrososphaeria > Nitrososphaerales > Nitrosopumilaceae > Nitrosotalea. Next base: position 1,704 of record JBAVVB010000136.1, on the reverse strand, counting down.
TAATCTGTTTAGATCAATGCCTGCAGAAGAAGCAGCAGAACCTTTGCTATCGAACACGCCAACAATTCTAGGCTTGAGTCCATGTTTTGCGTAGAGATCCTCAGATCTTGAAAGAAGAAGCTTTGCAAAACTTTGTCCTACCACACCAAAGCCACACAATATTATGCGCAACATCCACAAGACACATGTTGGGATTAATTAAGATTCATGAATTCTGAGATTCCTTTATTAAAGCTTGAAAAACTTCGGATATAGTGAAATCTAAAAAATATGCTTACGTTGGAATTGCAGCAGCGGCTAGCATTGCAGCTGTAGTTGTATTTTTCACTCAATTCAATATGGCACCAACAGAACCAAGTGCACCACCTGGAATTTCTGCATATACTTTGGATTTTACCTATGCAGAAGTGAATTCGGACTTGAAAAATATTCTAATGAGTCAGAACATAAATATGTCAAAACCTGTAAAGTTTAACACCCAATCTGACATTAATCAATACTGCAATTTTCTCACTAATCAGACAAGACAAGCCATGATTGAATATTGTACTTCCACAGAAATAAAGGACGAACATGGTAATTTCCTTGGAAATCTTGACATGATAGGATCTCCACTCACTCCTGTGATGGTGATTGCAGCAGCGCAATCCGATCCTATGTTTGGTAACTACAACGATGTAAAAATTCTATTTGGAGATGTTGTTAATGAAACAATCTGTCAATGCTGGGCAACGGAAACACCAGGTAACTATACTACATTATCAGGCATGATGGACGCGCTTCGTGATTTTCATGTGAAAGGAAAAGAACCTGATAGCACGACTCACGGTGTACCATTAAACGACAAACACTTTGAAATAGAATTAACTACAACCAGTCAAGGCTATCTGTGGAAATTGCTTGTGGCCAAGTAATTACTCTATACTCAGGTCCATTAAGCTTGACGCGCTCACTTAATCCATGGAAATTTCAATTTGGTGTTAGCATTGCTTGAATATCTATGGCTAGTACCACTTGGTTTTGCTGCTGGTATCATAGGATCAATGATTGGCCTTGGAGGTGGATTTGTTATTGTGCCGGCATTGACCTTTGCTGGGTTTTCACCTACTCTTGCAGCAAGTGATAGCCTCTTTGCAGCCTTTTGTAATGCAGTAGCATCTACACTATCTTATGCTAGGCAAAAGCGGATTGTGTATTCCCTAGGGCTAAAACTGGCATTATTTTCTATTCCTGGAACAGTACTTGGAGCGTATATCTCAGATGACATATCTGCCTCTACGTTCAAGATACTATTTGGTATCGTACTGGTTACTTCCAGTGTCTACATTTACTCTAGAAGAAAGATGGAGTCTAAAGAATATCATCTTTCAAAACAGATCATGATGCTTGCAATAGGCGCTAGCTTTTTTGCAGGTATAATCTCAAGCCTGTTTGGAATTGGAGGAGGTACTGTCTTTATTCCTCTCATGGTTGTAGCAATAGGGCTGTCCATGAAACTAGCTGCACCTACATCGCAATTCATATTGATGTTTGCAGCCGCATCGGGAATGATTGTCCATTCTCTGTTGGGCCATCCTGATTATGCTCAGGCAGGTTTGTTGTCAATAGGTGCATTTGTTGGAGGAATTGTGGGAAGTAAAATATCGTCAAGAGTAGACGAAAGAAAACTCAAGATATTTGTCACACTGGTGCTTGCCGTCACAT
>JBAVVB010000135.1:0-1760 GCA_049697075.1 Nitrosotalea sp. | reverse complement strand
GAAGACCATGATACTACTGAAGATAGGATGTCACAACGTTAAATATTATGCATAAGAAAATATTGTTGTGAGCGATATCAGGCTAATACTGATAGGATCTCTACTTATCTTCGCAGGCTTTTATATTGCTGGTATGGCGGGCTCACAATACACTCAGATTTCTATACAGCAAAACCAATTTGACGATTGCTATGACTATTCCTCTGGAACAGCAGTACATGTTAACTGTGCACAAGAAGAACAAGACGCGCTTCTATATCTTGGTCTAGCATTAGGTGTCATCGGAGGAGGAGCATACCTTATTTTCAAAGGTATTAAGGGTAGATGGGATCAGAATGTGAAAAGTGATGAAATGGTTGGTCCAAAACATGACTAGATACAATTTTTGATCATGTCTTATGTCTTGATAATGTTGACTGGTATGCAGTGATTTTTTTGGGATATCCGTATCTGATTCTGACTAGTAACGTACGTCTTGTATACGACAATAAACAAAAAGGTCAGCGCCAGGTAAGGGATTCGAACCCCTGAGTGCAGAAGCACAACCGCTACCTTGTATGTGATCTCGAGGCGGTCGCCGTACCGCTTGGCTAACCTGGCAGCCTGTGAAGACTCGGTTCTGGGTACATAAATACAATGAGAATAAAGTGATCAGATGATCAAATATATAATAAAAGATATAAAGTAGACAATCTATCATAGGAATATCGAATGGAAACAATAACTAAGAAAACGGTATCCATCGAATTTCAAGGAAAAAAATATGCTCTCTCAGATGATTCTACTATTGAGGATCTTCTAACTCATCTTGGTTTACCCAAAGATAAGGTGGTAAGATTACAGGCTACGCCAGATGGCTTTGTCTTGGTATCGTAGTTTGTAATAATTGATAATAGATAGTTTATTATTGATACTTTTTAATTACTTGTCAGGTAAGGTATTTTGACAAAGACTCGTGTATCCATTACCATTGATGGCGATGTTGCAAAGGCAATTGAAAATTATTACCGCGAAAAGGTCAAGATGGCCGCAGAAAAAGGTGAAGCCATACCTAAACTCTCAAACATTTACGAAGAGATAATCGAAAGAGGTTGGGAGTCTAAATCTGGTACCAGGAGAAAATAGGAAAAGCAAAAATCACCATGTTCTAAACTAAACTTATGGGTCTAGATCTTAAAACGCTATGTGTCAGAGAAAAGACCGTCCTAGAATCCTTTGCATCCAAAATTGTTGCAATAGATGCCTACAACGCAATCTATCAATTCTTGTCCATTATTCGTGGACCTGATGGATTACCTTTAACTGACTATAGTGGAAAAATCACTAGTCACATAACTGGTCTATTTTACAGAAATATTAATTTCCTATCTCTTGGGATAAAGCCTGTTTACGTGTTTGATGGGAAACCTCCCTCTCTAAAATCAGCGGAGATTGAAAGAAGAAAGCAGATCAAAAAAGAAGCCACAATAAAATACGAAAACGCAGTTAGCCAAGGAAGATATGAAGAAGCAAAAAAATATGCACAACAAACATCAATTCTAAAAGACGAGATGGTTGAAGATTCTAAAAGACTGTTAGGACTGTTTGGAATTCCTTTTGTTCATGCCCCATCAGAAGGAGAAGCCACGGCAGCTTACATGACGATAACTGGACAGGCTCATGTATCTGCAAGTCAAGATTTTGACTCACTCTTATTTGGAGCAAAGAAGCTTGTGCGAAACTTTACAAATAGCGGTAAAAGAAAACTGCCTAACAGAAAC
>JBAVVB010000134.1:0-3173 GCA_049697075.1 Nitrosotalea sp. | reverse complement strand
ACAGGAAACATGGTTCCATCCCTTTCTGAAGAGCAACTACAAGGAACACTAGGTTTTACCGATTCCGATACCATGAAGACATTTGTCGATTGGGTCTTGAACAACGAGTCTAATGTCGATTTTAATTCCACACTTCTCATCAAAACTAAGGTTTTGGGCTTGATTCCGTATTCATATGAGAAAAATTATGACTTTCCAGCATTCTCAAATCTTATCTTTGGAAAAGGTCAATGGGATTGTCAGTCAAAGCAAAGCTACGTATCTGACAATATTAGAGAACAATTAACACTTGTACAAGCACGTATGTCTGCAGCTGGATTTCTTTATTCTGGTGACATTACTGGAGAAAATAACGAAACAGAATATGCAAATGACACAAACTTGACTGAAAACAATTCATTGTCTGGTCCTTGAGGCATTTGTTTGTGTTAATCTATCTTTATCTTGTATTTGCTAGCAAATTCTACAATTTCTGATTGATCAAAGAAACCAACTATGTATGGAATGAGTCTCTTCTTTATTATTTCAGGATTTGATTCGCCAAGAATTATCCTGTCCCTGTAATCTATTGGGTTCATCTCTCTTTTGTATATTTTACAAAGATCGTGTAGCTGATTTAGGGTGAATTTGTCAAGAAGAGATTTGTTGACTTCATGCTTCTTCATGAACAAACCAAGACTTGCTTATTTATGATGTTTATTGATGGTTACATGTTTGAGTGTAGGTTAACTAGTCTTCCTCTTCAGTTATCTCATAATGATTGGAATACAAAACAAATAATTTTCTATAAAGGCTATATTTTTTGTCATAGAATAAAAAACTCATTAAATAATATGCGTCATCAAGTGTATTGGGCATTTCGCTAGTTTGCGAGAGAAAAACTTGGAAAAATAGATTGTGGGTGAGAAAAAAGATGATTAGGTTAAGATCTAAAACTCGATCTTTTCCTTTTCAGTCAACAAAAACTTTTTTGATTTTCTTGTTCCCTTGAGATCAAACCAGCTTATCTTCAAAGTCACTTTCTTTCCCTTTACTTCGTCAATTACTATCTTGTCGGCCATTTTGACAAGTTCACTTATTGTTTGATTTGCCATTCAACTCTGTTGAAATATTTTTTCAATTTATTTCTTGGGAATAATTTTTTGATACTCTGAATTAAATAAAATTCAACGAAGTTGTATGCTGTGATATGGAAATGATCGTTTGGATTGTTGATAAATATGCCATAAAGATAGAGTTTTTACATTTATGCATGATAAAATTAATAATGTTATGTTGTGAAAGCCTAATTTGTAGAGGTTTTTGCAAATTAGGATTGATGAGTTCTTGAAAGGCGATACGAGTTGAATGTTTCAAAATGCTATGAAATTTTGGGTGTGAAACCAGGCTCATCGCTAAAAGAGATAAAGAGTGCATATAGAAAATTGGCTCTCAAGTACCATCCTGATAGAAATTCACCAGAAAAAGACGACAAGCAATTCAAACTAATCGCAGATGCATACCAAATCTTGCGAAATCACCACAAATCTGTAGCAACATCGCACAAAAAATTCGCCGATCTATACCCTGAAGACGCTGTTTCCTGGTATGACCAAGCTGAAGCACTTTTTGCTAAACGAAAGTATGATGAGGCAATTGTATACTATGACAAGGCTACTGGGAAGTTGCCACGATATGCAAACGCATGGCTCAAGAAGGGTGACTGTTTTTCTAATTTGAAAAGATACGAAGAGGCACTGGTATGCTATGATAAAGTACTGGAAATTGATTCAAAATCGCTGAGTGCGTGGAACCTAAAGGGTGTATGCCTCTCTGACTTGGGACGATACGATGAAGCATTAGAGTCCTTTGGCAAGGCAATAAATCTCAATCCAAAACATGCGGCAGTCTGGAATCTAAATGGTGTATGTCTCTACAATCTGAAAAGACACGATGAAGCACTGGAATCATTTGATAAAGCAACAGGTCTTGATCCGGGCTTTGCAAATGCTTGGTATAACAAGGGAAGCATCCTGCTCAAACTAGGGAGAAAAAGTGAGGGCGACAAGTGCATCAAACAGGCAAAAAAATTGCGGCAATAAGACCTCTTATTATGGATAACTCTGTAGTAATACTATGGCAAAAGGAATGAACTACAAGAAATTTCGAGAATCACATGTAGAATATTATGTATCAAAGGAAGGAAGACTAAGTCGTGCCGAAGTAATTAAAAAACTAGAGTCGTTTATTGCACAACATTTAGGGGAAGGCCAGGACTTTTTTGACACGTACGAGATACATGAAGAACGATAAAACTAACGCTTAGCTGAGAGTTTGTCGTGAATTTGAGCCAAGATTAATTCAGCCTTGTCCTTGTCTTCAAATGCCTCTTCTTTTTCATCCATGATGGCATCTATCTCATAACTCTTGTCAACTAACACATTTGCTACGTGGTCATCTAACGTTCCATTGCCCATCAAATAGTATGCAAATACTGTATTCTTCTGACCTATCCTATGTAATCTATCTTCAGCTTGTCGATGAATAGCAGGACTCCAATCAAGTTCTGCAAATATTACATATCTTGCCCTACTTAGGTTGATTCCAACATTGCCAGCCCTGAGTCCTGCAATCATTAGCTTTGTCTCTCCATTTTGGAATCTGTCGATGTTGCCTTGTCGCTCTTTGTCTGTCTGGCCTCCTATGATGGAAGACGGGGAATATTCATGAAGGCTCTTGTGCAGCAACCCGTGAATTGCCTTGTGGTGGCAAAACACAACAACACTTTCCTCTATCTCCATGATGTTTTTGACAAACTCTATAACATGAGGTACTTTTGCAGCTCCTGCTGCCTGTCTTTCACTCTGGATGGCTCTTTTGTATGATGAAAATTTATCAAAGGCCGAGGTTGCAGTTTTTTGTTCTTCTTCTAATCGCTTCCATATTTTATCAAGTTCTGCATGATAATAATCGATGTCCGATTCGATGAGTTCTTTGTATCTTACTTTTTCTTTCAACTCTTTTAGTACGTCTGACTTTTTGCGCCTTAGCATCACATGTTTTCTTAACTCTTCACCCAAACTGGCACGTTTATTTTCAAGAACTATTGCTTTGCCCTTTTCGTTTACATAGCAGAAATATTCGCAAAATTCGTCAAAACTTCCAAGTAGTCCAGGTCTAAGTATGTCTACTAT
>JBAVVB010000133.1:0-1783 GCA_049697075.1 Nitrosotalea sp. | reverse complement strand
ATTCATGACCTTGAATTAATTTATTTAAAAGCATAGCCTAGTTTTCACATGAGATCTCTGGTTTATGTTATCCCTATTGCTGTCGCAATTTTTACAATATCTTTCTTGCTTGTACAGGAAAATGTAATTCCAACAGGGTACAATCAAACTTTTGTACTATCAAGTTCTGCATTTGAAAATAATGGAACTATTCCGTCACAATATACATGTGATGGTAATAGCATCTCGCCGCCTCTTGCAATATCTGGCGTTCCACAAACCGCAAAAAGTCTTGCACTCACTGTTGTCGATGTTGATTCGCCAAAAGGACCATTTACGCATTGGACAATGTGGAATATCTCAACTAATACCACCACATTCTCTGCAGGTGAAGACATGATGTTTCCCCAAGGGATTACAAGTGCTAGAACGCATGGCTACAAAGGACCATGCCCTCACTCTGGGACACACAGGTATTTCTTTACCCTTTATGCCCTGGACACTCTTCTTAATCTTGATCAAAATACAACAAGAAATGATCTGGAACAAGCCATGAATGGACACGTTATAGACAAGACTGAACTGATGGGACGATATTTCAGGAGCTGATTTTTTTCATATTATTGTACAAGTATAAGACAAATCATGCACTGACCAAAAATTATAAATGTGATCTACAAGATTACAGAATATGCGGCTATGACATTAGCCTTGGTGTAAAAACCAAAACCGTGTCCTATGGACTCTGATAATGTCTACCACACAAATTGGATTGGTAGACAAATGAAATACAAACTAGATGCAAAAATCACAAGTAGAAGAGTTAGTCTTAACTGGAAGAAATTTTCATGTCGATTAAACATTATGATCAACGATGATGGATTGGAAAAAATTGAGATAAAATGATATCAGGAGACAAGAAGGCCGGTGGAAAATTTAAGGTGTTTATATGTCATGACAAAGAAGATCATGAAAAAGCATCTATCCTAGAATCAATACTTGAAGAAAAAGGATTTGGGGCTTTCATAGCAGATGGAGACTCTTATGGCAATTTTATTTCAACCGAACTCAAAGACATGATTCGCTCATCCATTTGTTTTATTGCGATTCTTACTTCGAATCTTCTCAATTCAAGTCTGCTTAATCAGGAGATAGGCTATGCACAAGGAAAAGGATTGAGAGTCATACTAGTTGTTAATGTTAAATTAAAAGATGAGATTCAAGATATCAAGACAAAACTAACTGTAATAGAATTTAACGAAGATGATTTCAGACAGCAATGTGTTTCTGTATCTAATAAAGTAGCAAAGATAGCAGAAATCTTAGACGAGCCAATAGATTTTGAATCCTTTCTTGACTTTTACACCAAAAACAAAACAAAACCTGCCTGAATGAAAAAGATCCTTCTTGTTTCATCTACTATATGGACCGTATAGTAATCATAACAATGATGACATAGAAAAGAACCCGTTACGTTTCGAATTGAATATCTAATTAGGATCGTAAAAAGCCTTAAAAGCATCATGTTATACAGCATGGTAGGCTATGACATTAGCCTTGAAATAAAAATTCTAAACCGCATCAGATGATGCTGATAATGTCTACCTAATGGAAATTAGTAGGTAGACAAATGAACATAAAAATCAAAAACAAAAATGGCGTAGGAAAACATCTAGCTTATTCACTAATACTTACAGTAATTGTTCTTGCAGGACTCGTTGTACCTGTAAATGCAGTAGAACTGAATGCGGTTCTTAGCACTACATCAACTAGTGCACAAACATCATTTCAATTTGAAAGGACA
>JBAVVB010000132.1:0-2200 GCA_049697075.1 Nitrosotalea sp. | reverse complement strand
ACTTAGAGGTCACAAGATTGACAAGATTGAATCTTTCCCAATAATAATGTCTGATCAGGTAGAATCAGTAACAAAATCAAAAGAACTCTACAAGATCCTCGAATCATTGCATGTCTCCCAAGATGTTTCAAGGCTTGAAGACAGACTGAAGCGTCGTTCTGGTAAAACACGATTGCGTGGCAGAAATACCAAGGTTGGTAAAAGCATCCTATTTGTAGTAAAAGATTCAAAACACCTCTCAAAGGCAGCAGGCTCAATTCCGGGAGTAGATGTTGTAGAAGCAAGAAATCTAAGTGTCATACACTTGGCACCTGGTGCAAGACCTGCAAGATTGACGGCATTTTCAAAGGGCGCAATAGATGAGCTTGCAAAACTAAAATCTCCGCATCTTGAATTAATGGTGGCCATGCAATGAACATAGACGAAGCAACTCACATTATACTAAAGCCATACGTCACTGAAAAAACATTTGCACTAGTTGAAAACGAAAGCAGGATTTGCTTTCTAGTAAGAGAAAACACTACAAAACCCAAGATAATGGAAGCAGTAAAGGTACTCTACAACGAGGTCCCAGTGACAGTAAACGTATGCAGAACAGTATATGGAAAGAAGGCTTTTGTAAAATTTGCAACAATAGAAAAAGCAAGAGACCTTGCAACTAAGATAGGAATGCTATAATATGGTCCTTCGTGAATCAACTCAGATAAGGGTGGAACCAATTGGTTAAAGAGTTCAAGTATCGTGGAATGACACTGGAGCAACTACAAGGTATGTCACTTGAAAAGTTATTCGAACTTTTGCCATCCCGAGCAAGAAGATCCCTGACAAGAGGAATTACTGATGATAAAAGAAAATTACTTGAAGACACTAAACTTGCAAAAGCAGGCAAAGCAAAAACTACTATCAAAACCCACCTTAGAGACTTGATAATTTTACCATACATGGCAGGCCTGACTATTAGCGTATATTCCGGCAAGGAGTTCAAGCCTGTTGATATAAAACCCGATATGGTTGGGCATTATCTTGGCGAATTTATTATGACTAACAAAAGAGTTGTTCACGGAGCACCTGGTGTAGGAGCATCAAGGTCCAGTTTGTACGTACCATTAAAGTGATTTTTTATGCATTTTGATTATTCTTTCCAAAATTATGATAAAACACGACATGTCAGAGCTTCTCTAAGGGAGAAGACAATATCTCACAAACATGCCCGTGAAGTTGCAGTTGCAATCAAAGGTCTGTCTATTGAAAAAGCAAGAACTTACCTGCAAGCAGTTATCAATTTAGAGCGAGCCGTACCGTTTAGAAGATACAACAACGAAGTAGGACACAAGTCTGATACTGGCGTAATGTCAGGCAGATATCCAGAAAAGACAGCAGGTGAATTTATTCGTCTGCTTGATAATTTAGAATCAAACGCTGAATACCGCGGAATGGATCTTGATAGATTAAAAATAATCAATGCAACAGTTCACAAAGGAAGAAGAATTGAAAGATTCATTCCACGTGCACAGGGAAGGGCAACTCCCAAAATAAATATTCTAACACACGTGGAGCTAGTGGCTCAGGAGCTTTGACATGTCATCAGTAAAAAACGTAATTCAAGATAGCTACAAACTCATGCTCTTGAAAGATTATCTTCGAGAAGCAATCAAAGAGTCAGGTTTTTCAGAAGTTGATATTCAAAAAACTCCAACAGGTACAAGAGTTGGATTGCACGTGACAAGACCCGGAATTGTCATTGGCAGAAAAGGCAGCGGCATTAGAGATCTTACCAAAGTTTTAGAAAAAGACTTTGCACTCAAGAACCCGCAAATTTCAGTAATAGAGATTCCTCGCCCAGAGCTTGAACCAAGTGTCATGTGCAACAGAATGTCACAACATCTTGCAAGAGGAACCGCATTTAGACGAGCAGTCATGTGGACTCTACAAACAATCATGGAGGCAGGAGCAATGGGTGTGCAAATCACAATATCAGGAAAACTCAGGGGAGACCGTTCATCATTTGAAAAACATAGCAAAGGAATCCTGCCACGTGCTGGATATCAGGCAGGAATCATAGTATCTGAAGATATTGCCCATGTGGAGACTAAGATGGGCCTTATTGGTGTTAGAATTAGAATTGCCAAAAAGGAAAAAGTCGTTCCAGAATTTGAATTAAAGGTAAGAAAAGTAGTAGCAAAGGCAAAAGAGGTCATAG
>JBAVVB010000131.1:0-2018 GCA_049697075.1 Nitrosotalea sp. | reverse complement strand
GGGTAGGTCAATCTCAGGTCTTATTGCCGCGGCATTATACATGGCATGCAGGGAATCTAGCACTCCTAGGACATTAAACGAGATTGCACGTCAAATTAACATAAAAAGAAAGGACATATCACGATCTTACAGGTTGTTGCTGGAAGAGCTTGACATGACAATGCCTGTGCTTGATCCAATAAAATGCATGTCACGAATTGCAAGCCAGGCAGGATTAAGCGAGAAGGTAAAACGAAGAGCACTTGAGATTTTAAAGGAAGCAAACGACATGGAACTTTCTGCAGGAAAGGACCCGATGGGGCTAGCAGCTGCTGCACTGTATCTCTCATGCACCGTAAATGGAGACAATACGACCCAAAAAGTAATTGCCATGGCTGCAGGCGTGACCGAGGTCACGATACGAAACAGGTACAAAGGTCTCAAAGAGTCATTGAATGTATTTGTACAAGAGACCTAAAAACTCCTTATTTGAGATATTAACCCCTCACTTTTCAGCGTCATCATCTAATTTTCTTCGTTCTATCAACTCAGTGCAAACCATCCTGTAACAAGAACAATTATTCTGTATATCTATGATGATTTCAGTTTGTTTCATCAAGATTTGCGATTTTCGATCAAGCTACTTCTTAAGAGATCAAATGGTATCATGCAACCTATGGCAAAGTTTGCGTGCGCCGATTATGGATTTGAGTGCAGATATGAAGTTGAAGGCGAGGAAAAAGACGTACTTGGAGAGTTCATGACACATTCTTCAGAAGAGCATGGCATAGAATATTCGTACGACACACTCAGGCAGTTTCTACTCCGAAAGACTGATTCTAAAACACTGCAGACTAGATTGCATATAGATGAGCAGGATGCAAAAACAATCATATCCATACTGGACTTTGCCTCTACTTTCTTACCGCTCTCAACAATAAGTGATGGCAAAATAGATAACCAAATAGCACAAAGATTGATTGTAAAATTATCCGAGTCCCTACCCTGTCCAGTCAGTGCATAAAAACCAAAAAAGTTACTCTATCTGGATTCTATTTCTTTGATTGCAGAATTTAGAATGTCTATCTGTGTGACAGTTCTTTTTTTCTCAGATTCAATTTGGCCAAGATCTACTGTAATTGAGAGTATCTTGTCAGTGTATTCGTATCTGGGAATGAGACCGAATTGATTCATAGTACTAGCTAAAAGCTTTGCCATGTAAAGTGACCACTTACTTCCAAGATCGTGCAGCACTATGAATTTGTGTATAGAGTCGTCTACTTCATAAGAATATGGAAAGCCTGTCATACGTAACCACTCGTCTAATGTCTTCAATGTATTTAGCACATCGAATTGATTCGTAAATCGCAGTACTGTATCCTTGTTATTAGTACGTGCCATGCTAGCTGCAATGGAGTCGATTTCATCATGTGTAAATTTTTCAAGTAGCTTAGAAAGCAATGCCTTTCTGATTGGAATAAATTCAGCATTGCGAAGGCTCCAATTGGAATAATTCTCTAGTATGTGATTTATCAAATTGTTAACAGAAATACTCTCTCGTTTTGAGACAGTCTTAATCTATCAAGCACTTCCTTAGATAATGATATGCTAAATTTTTGTTTGTTCTTCAATGCGTTCCGGACAATATGCAGATTAATAAATAAAATGGAAATCTGTAGCATTATTTGTAATCGTTTTGGAATTGATCTACTTACAAGAGGTTTTACAAAAGATCTATTCTTATCAAGAAATTTATGTACACTTGTGTGATTTAGTGTGGTCTTGAAAAGATCTTTGATAGCCCTTGTAGCTGTAATAGCGATTGCACTATCAGCATCATTTATCGTCATATCTTACTCAGCAAAAAGCCTAGAGTTTGCTGGAGGTGGAATAGGACAGGTCAATACATCTGGGCTGGGTATTACTTTGGCTGTATGTAACCCATCATTTGTGCCTGTAATTGTTGAGAGTGTAGAATCTGACATGCGCGGTACTTCGGGGGATTATGGCTCGCTTGAGATTACAGGAAACATGGTTCC
>JBAVVB010000130.1:0-7542 GCA_049697075.1 Nitrosotalea sp. | reverse complement strand
TACTTAGTATGTCTTCTCTTGCTAATGCAGAAGCTGAAAAATTATTTGAAGGAGTTTATAGAGACATTAACATAGCACTTGCAAATGAACTTGCAGATTTTTGTGAAAAAGTAGGAGTTAATTACTGGGAAGCAAGAAAAGGCGCAAACTCACAACCATTCTGTCATTTGCATTATCCAGGGACTGGTGTTGGAGGTTTGTGTATACCAGTGTATCCAAGATTTGTAATCAATGCAGCTAAGAATATAGGAACACATTTGAAAATGGTTGAATTTGCCAGAAAAACCAATGATTCTATGCCAAAAAAATGCGTCATTGATGCACTTGTTTTACTCAGAAAACATCGAATAGATCCAAAAGGAAAAAAGATCGCTGTTTTAGGTCTAGGATTTCGTGGTGAAGTTACCGATACACGACTTTCTCCCACTTATGATGTTGTCAATGAATTCATTGCAAAGGGCTGCGCAGTATCAGTACATGATCCATACATATTTGAAGATACAAATTTACCTGCATCAGTAAAACTTAGTTCTGATTTAAAGGAAGTAACTAAGAACGCATCTCTTGTTTTTATATCGTCAGACCATAAATCATATTCTAAATTGAATTCAAAATCATTTTCAAACACCAAAAAACCACTTTTAGTTTTTGATGGTAGGAACATACTGGATAGAAATAATTTTAAAAATTCATCAATACTGACAATTGGTTTACGTTAGTTTGCTTTAGATCTCCATCCGTTTTCACTAAAATGATAGTAGTAGCATGGTACACTACGAATAGAACTATTTGCAGTTTACATTAGGACAAATTTGGAAAGGTTAGATAATTGTATGAACATAACATATCATTTGAATCATATATAATATAGTACTATGAAATTCGATGTATGGACACTAGAATTCATTCCAGCCTTAGAACCGTAGAATGGAAAGATAACATGGTTGTAATGATTGATCAAACTAGACTACCAAATGAATTGGTCTACGTAAAATATATCGATTACAAAGATGTCGCAGATGCCATAAGAAATCTCATAGTGAGAGGCGCTCCTGCCATTGGAGTTTCAGGTGCTTTTGGGCTGGCTTTGGCTGCACTGCAAAGTAAGGCAACTGACAAAGATAGTCTTATCAAAGATCTAGAGCAAGCAAAAAAAATTCTTTTTGAAACAAGGCCTACTGCGATTAACTTGTCATGGGGGCTAGAAAGAATAATGGGTGTTGCAAGATCAGGAAGTAATGCAGACGAAGTCAGAAATGATATCATCGAAGAAGCAAAAAAAATGGCAGAAGAAGATATTGAAACAAATATGCGTATGGGAAAACACGGTTCACAGTTATTTCATGACAATGATACTATAATGACCCACTGTAATGCTGGTGCTCTAGCTACAGTTGCATATGGAACGGCACTTGGAGTAATACGGGCCACAAAAGAAAGTGGAAAGAAGATCAAAGTGATTGCAACGGAAACTAGACCTGTAATGCAAGGCTCAAGACTTACCGCATTTGAGCTAAAACATGATGGAATAGATGTCAGCTTGATTCCTGATACCGCAGTAGGATATTCAATGGCAAATGGTCTTGTCTCCAAAGTAATTGTAGGAGCTGATAGAATACTGCGTACTGGACATGTATACAATAAGATTGGTACATATCAGGTAGCCTTGATGGCAAAACAACACCACATACCATTCTATGTTGCAGCACCTCTTTCCACATTTGATATGAAAAGTGCTCCAAGTGATGTGGTTATAGAACAACGAAAAGCAAGCGAGGTCACTGGAATTGCAGGCAAAAAGACTGCACCTGACGACATTAATGTAATAAATCCGGCCTTTGACATGACACCACCAGAACTAATAACCGGGATAATCACCGAAGCAGGTGTTGCAAAACCTCCTTTTGAGGAATCAATCAAAAAATTGTTTGAATCAAAGCTGTAAGGTATTTATTTCAAGACTTTTCATGTCAATTCATGACATCTGTTACTGCCCAACAAGTTCTAGAATCATTAAAACAATGTATGGATCCAGAAATTCCAATCAATGTTGTGGATATGGGACTCATTTATGGAGTAGATGTATCTGATGACAACAAAGTGGATGTCAAAATGACAATGACTACACGTGGTTGCCCCTTGCATGATACACTTGTAAATGATGTAAAAAGATACGTAAACAAAGTTTCAGGAGTATCTTCCGTTAATGTAGAAATAGTCTGGGATCCGCCATGGACACCAGAGAAAATGTCAGAGGAGGGCAAGAAACTGATCAATTATGGTAAACAGAAGACAATAACTCCAATAAACTATGAAACAGCCATGCCACAAGGAATTGGATCAGTTGTAAAGCAAGAAGACGGCTCGTTACTCTTGATGGATGAGAAACAACAGGGATTTCTGGTTAATCAGGCAATAGTTGAATTCTGGCAAATGTGTAATGGTAAAAGGAAAATAACAGAGTTGGTAGACATGTTTTCTGAAAAAATTGGTTTACAAAGAAATCAAGTAGAAAAAGAGGTACTCCAACTAGTGCAACAACTACGAGATGGTGGCTTGTTAATAATACAAGAACCTGAAGTCTCAAACGTTCAATTCAGAAAATAGATGTTAAATTTCTTTAATCTCTGTTATCGTACCTTGGACAGAATCCATCTTCACAATAGCTCTTTTCTCACCAAATCCTAAAGCAACATACCAATCTCCACCGTCATCATCATATTTGGTTTCAAGAGTCTTGACTGAATCTGCATTCACACCATACTTTTGAATTATTCCAGATATTGCTAACGGTATTGCTTCTTTCTCAGTGGGAAGTCTTCTTTTCATCAAGCCAATTCCGGGACTCATGAATTGACTAGATTGTAGAAGTATAATAATTGTTAGTCTCACAGAAATTCTATTTTCAATAACAGGCCAAGAATTTTGTAAGATCTATGAAGAATTCAGTTTATCTATCTAATACAAGTACCAAAGTCACTGAAAATGCGTAATCTGGTATTTATGAGAATAAAAGATGTTATTCCAACCAAAAACCAAAAGCTAAAGGTTAGCAAACAAAATTCTATATACAACAGTTAAAGGTATTTTTCAACATGTACCCATCAAACAGATTCCATGCGTCATCTCTATCAAGAGCTAGAAAGATCACGCATATGTCATCTTTTCTAGCTACATGCGGTACAATGATAGTACTATTAGGTGGAATCTGGGATTCAGCATCACATGAATTCAGAGTTCCAGAGACATTCTGGACTGTTCAACACGCAACCATCTATTCTGGCGCATCCTTGATAGCTTGTTCTGCTATTGCTGCAATGCTAGTTTTGAATCATTGTGAAGATAAATTCATGAAAAAAGGAATAATGGTGATCTTATTGGGCGCTATGTTACAAGTAGTAGGCGGTTATGCTGATTACAATTTTCATGAAATTTATGGAATAGATGGTCTTGTCACCCCATCGCATCTTACCGTGGAAACTGGTTTGTTGTTTAGTGCAATTGGAGGTTTCATTACACTGTCAAAGTCTAGGAATCGTATTCTTCTAAAAATATCTCCAGTATCTATAATGGCAATACTCTTGTCAGCGGCATGGATAGGATTTAACTTGGTTCTGTTATTTAGCGCTGCTATACTGTGCGTCCCAGTGTTTCAATTATTTTATTCAGGCTGTGCAGTTATGTAGCTTCTTAATCTTCTATATCCTACAAACATCAACAAACAGGTTCCAATGAAAATCATCAAAGATGGGATAAGAAATTCTTGGTATTTAGTATCCCCAAATTCAACTGTTAATTGTACCGGATTTGAAGAAAGATTCGTCAATTCAAGAGTAAATTCCCCCGTATGCTCAAAGACAAAGTAATTGACTGTTTCTTTATTGGTTATGGTTTTCATATCGAGATAATTACCATTTGAATCCAGTATCTTTACAAGAATAGAATTATTGTATTGATTGGAAGATATCTCATAGAAACCTATTCCGTCTCCATAAAGTACGAGTGGCATGCTAACTGAATCCAACTTGTCTACATTGAAATTTTTCAAGTCCTTTACGGTAGATGAGAAAACTATACCTATCCAAACTGAGCCAATTGCTACGGCAATCAGAGCCACTCTGAATATGGTTAATCCTTTATACACAATTACTGTCAGTATGCAACATTATCTATCTATTTCCAGGGCCCGGAGGGATTCGAACCCTCGACCTGGTGGTCCGAAGCCACCCGCACTATCCTGGCTATGCAACGGGTCCAATCAATTAAGAATTTAACGGGGCTAAATATCTGTCTAGGTAATTGAAAATATCACAAAGAGTAGCAGGTATCGAGTATGCCATTAGGGATATTGCACTTGAAGCACGAAAGCTGCAAAAACAGGGCAAACAGATTACATATCTTAACATTGGAGATCCACTACAGCATGGTTTTCAACCACCCGAAAACGTCAAGGAAGCACTGATAAAAGCAGTAAAAGATGGCCAAAATTATTATGCTGTTTCAGAAGGATTGCCAGAATTACGTGAAGAGATAGCAAAAAAAGAGAGAAAAAAAGGTCTTGAAGTTTTTGAAGATGACATTCTTGTAACAAATGGTGTTTCAGAAGGTCTTGAAATGATTACTGCGTCAATAGTAGAATCAGGAGACGAGGTCCTCATACCCGGACCGTATTATCCTCCATATGCTTCCTATGTGAGATTATTTGGGGGAAAACCAATTGAATTTGCTGTTGATTTACACAATTCCACGCCAGACTTGGATGATATCAGAAGAAAAATTTCCTCAAAGACAGTGGCCATATGCCTGATAAGCCCAAACAATCCTACAGGTGCAGTGTTCAGTGAAAAATCATTAAAAGATTTGATTGATATTGCTAACGAACATAATCTCTACATCATATGTGATGAGATATACGATCAGATAGTATTTGATGAAAATTTTGTTGGAATAGGAAAAGTTAGTGCCGATTCTCCGGTGATACTACTAAATGGATTTTCTAAAGTTCATCTCATGTCAGGCTGGAGGGCTGGTTACATTGCTTTTAATCAATCAAAAAAATTAGAATCTCTGCGAGAGAATGTGCCTAAACTTGCGAGAGTTAGAATTGCTACAAACTTGCCTGTTCAATACGCTGCTTTGGAATCTCTCAAAGGACCACAAAACTATATCCAAAAATTTGTCTTAGAATTGAAAAAAAGAAGAGATTATACAATTAAGAGATTAAATGGAATGAATAATCTCAGCTGTTCAAATCCAAAAGGAGCCTTCTACGTATTCCCAAAGATTGAGAATAACAAGTATGGTTCGGATAAGGAGTTTGTTCTAGATCTTCTTAAATCAAAAGGAATTCTTACAGTACATGGTTCAGGTTTTGGGACTCAATATGGCAGTGGACATTTCAGGATGGTGTTCCTTCCGGAGATTCCAGTTCTAGAACAAGCACTTGATAAAATAGAAGAATTTGTTGGTTAAAATTTCCAAGTCGTAATCTTTTTTGGCATTATTTCAATAATGCAATCAGTATCTTTCAAGAGCTGCTGGGCAGATTTGTTTTTCAGACTTTTGAAATATCGCAAGAGAATTTTTTTGGCAACTAATTTTACATGCCTATTTTCCAAAATCAACCTTGCCTTTCCGATCCCCATTACACCAAAAATCTCAGGAGAATTGATTCCTGTATCTATACAGAACGAAACTTTTGTATTCTGTTTAACATTTTTTGCTTTTTTTGTTCTGGTATTAGTACCAATGTAGAATTTATCGCTTTCATAATTGTACCAAACCGGCACTATGTGTGGATTTCCTTTGGCATCTATTGTGGCAATTCTCAAAATTTTCTGTGTTCTTATGAAATCCTCAGCCTTCATAATTTTCTCCTCTAAGACCGAGAATGATCAAAAACCCGCCAATGCCAAACATTGCAGTAGATACTTTCTCACTTGTTAGATCCGGAGAAGTGAAAAAATCTGATACAAAGTCAGGCCCCCAGATCAGTAAATCTCTGATAATGGGAATTACTGCCACAACTATGAATAAAACACCCATGGCAGTAAACCAATTTTTCTTTGGACTGTCTCCCATCTTTTATTTCTGTAAATACTGATTAAATTATCTTTATGCCTGGGTTTTTCATTTTGTTCTTTATCATCGCGTTGATAAGAATCGGTGTTGCAGTTTCAGCAAGGTATGAGAGAGACCCCGGTCCTAATAAAATGGGTCTCAGATTAGTTATTTCTTTGATTAAACCATTTACAACACTTATCGCATCATTATCATCTCCACATACAAATATGTCTGAATCTAAGACAAGTTTTGTATCGATAAGCTTCTTTTCCGAAATAGTGTGAAATGCAGCAACTAGACGAGACTTGGTTTTCATATATTTCTGCACCAATTCAAAAGCAGATGGCTTGTTTTCCCTAAACGAAATTAATTCAAACCCTGCATCGGTTTTAGTGAGTGGTACTATAGGAGATATGACAATACAGTCATCCTTAACATTTGGAAGAATCTGAGAACATATCACATCTATATTCTCATACGGGATAGAAAGTACTAATACGTCACTCTCTTTTGCAGCAGAGATGTTGTCCGTCCCTGTTATCTTACCCTTTAGAGTTCCATGCTCTTTAACTGCACTAGCAAAATATTCACGAGCTGCTTCATCCGCCCTTGAAGAATCTCTTGAACCTATCAAGATATCATGATTAACACACCATCGCAAAGCGAATCCTTTTCCCATTCCCCCCGTACCACCAATTATTCCGATTTTCATTA
The DNA here is from genome assembly GCA_049697075.1 of Nitrosotalea sp. Classification (GTDB taxonomy): domain Archaea; phylum Thermoproteota; class Nitrososphaeria; order Nitrososphaerales; family Nitrosopumilaceae; genus Nitrosotalea. The sequence goes on along the minus strand of JBAVVB010000130.1, from coordinate 765 downwards.
CATGGTGTCTCTGACAATCTTATTATTATCTCTATTTGACAAATCGTCTCAGAATAAACATTGTTTCTTTTTCTACGTCACGGACAGGCCAAAAATAATGTAGAACAAATTCTTGCAGGACGAGCAACAGGATATCCTCTAACAGATCAAGGCATTAAACAAGCCGAAAAGATAGCTGATTTTCTCAAACCATTTAACATATCTGCTATCTATTCAAGTCCAATAGAAAGAGCAGAACAAACTACAAGTATTGTGGCAAAAAAACTGGGGCTAGGTTACAGCATAGACGAAAGACTAACAGAAATCGACATGGGATCTCTATCTGGAATGACTTTTGATGACATGTTCTCAAAATATGGAAATATTTTTCTCAAGTTTTATGAAGGACATCCAATAATAGAGAAAAATGGAATAGAACCATTTACCAGTATTAAAAAAAGAGTTCTTGACTTGGTCGAACATTGTTCTAAAAAATATCATGATGAAGATATATTATTTGTAACTCATATGGATCCAATCAAATCTATGCTTTCTACTGTCATGCAATTAAAGCCTGAATCTTTATACGAATTAATAATTAGAAATGCATCTTTGACTATGTTCAAAAAAGAACAATCTAACCTTTCTATAATATCAATTAATTCTATGTCTCCAGAACGTTACCAGAAAGAATGAATGTAAAATAGAGAATTATTTTTCAATACTGATCATATCTAAGATGTTTTAACAAACTAACATATTCTTTCTAACAGAACCAATATCTAT
>JBAVVB010000129.1:0-6586 GCA_049697075.1 Nitrosotalea sp. | reverse complement strand
CCCGGTCCCATTCCGAACCCGGAAGTCAAACCCAATGTCGCTACTGTGTTACTAAGGTGCGAGAGCCCTTGGGAAGCAGTAGTGCTGGCGCCCTTTCTATTCTAATGCAACAGAGTTGGGAGAGCCTTTCCATACAACCTGTGTTGCAATATTCTTATCGATACCTCTCTTTTGAGCGTCATCAGGGAAGTTTTCTACGTAATCAGATATCAATGTCCTTATAGTCTGGTTAATCTCTTCCACCGAACTTGTATCAGTGAAGAGATATGATATCTCGCTACAACCTATTACATACCCATTGGCATTAGGAGCTATGGTAAAAGTTAGTTTAGGTAACTTTTGAGTTTCTACCATCATACTCTATATCGTAACAAAGACTAAAAAGATCTCTGTTTATTTGATAGATCTATGGCCAACTGCGCAATCTGCGGTGAAAAATTTGCCGACGACATAAGATTTCTCAATCATATGATGGAAAAACACGGATTCAGGAATCCAAATGTTGGTACTACTGACCGAAATAGCAGAGGATATTAATTCAATCATCTGTTCAATTCTAAAATTACTTTAGTGGTATCTTCTGGCTATTTGAAAGAAGAGTTTTTACTCTCATAAAAAGTGCCCTTGTAGTCTTGCAATCGTCTCCGTATATTAGAGGAATGTCTTTCAAAGGAATTTTTCTAGATTTTCCCTTTAGGATGAAAAAAACCAGTGGTAAAATTCCCGCCCTTCCTCCATACGCTACTTTGTCTGTCACAAACCAAAACATTTTTGTTGAATCGTAATCCTTTGAAAAGATCTCCGATTTAATTTCTTTACCGATCTCAGTATAGTGACCAACGATTAGGATATTTTTTCCTGCAATCGACTTGGCAATACTTGCAAATTTTGAGCAATGATAACAACTATCATCATAAATCAATACCGGTAGGAGATCCTTGATGTTCATATCTTTAATTGGCTTGCTTTAGATTAAAATTTTGTGAAATAACTTTTTATTGGCTCCAAATACGCTAAAAATCATGAATTTGAGTTCACAGAACGATGATCTAGAAATTCAAATTTTAGAACGGATATGGGCCTAAATTACTATAATGTTATCAAAAGAGTACGAGAAGCCAGAAAACTTGTCATCAAAGGGACAACAGCTGCCGGTTCTGGTCATCCTGGTGGGTCATTCTCTATGGCCGAAATTATGGGATGTATGTACTACAAATTCCTACACTATGATCCAAAAAACCCCCTTTGGCAGGACAGGGATAGGTTGGTTCTATCAAAAGGTCATGCATCTCCTGGACTTTTTTCTAATTTGGCAGTTGCAGGATACTTTGATAAACCTGAAATGGAGACTCTGCGAAAATTTGGGAGTAGGCTGCAAGGCCACCCAGATTTCAAGTGTCCGGGAGTTGAATTTTGTGGCGGCTCGCTCGGTCTGGGACTGTCATTTTCAATTGGTATGGCACTTGCAGCAAGAATAGATGGCAAAAATCATCACGTTTACACTATAATTGGGGATGGAGAATCAGATGAGGGACAAGTCTGGGAGGCAGCCATGGCAGGATCGAAATTTAAGCTTGATAACTTGACTGTCTTCTTGGACCGAAATTTCATTCAACAAGACGATTACACTGAAAGAGTCATGCCTCTTGATGAAGAATTAGTTGGTGATGATATTTCTGAAATGTGGAAAAACGCAGCAAGATGGAAAGTAGGTGATAAATGGAGATCTTTTGGATGGAATGTTATAGAAATAGATGGTCATCGTATAGAACAGATTGTAAAGGCAGTGCATTCTGCATTGCAGACTAGAGGTACACCGTCGCTAATTGTAGCACGAACCATTAAAGGAAAATCAGTTGAACACATGGAGGATAATCCAAAATGGCATGGTGTTGCACCAAGTCCACAAATCTCTCCAATAATTGAACTTGAACTTGATTGTCAGTTTCTTATCGCACCGTCTATTATTGCAGGAGACATGGCCAACCTAGAAAATGAAGTAAAAAGAGCCGCTCATGGCAGAGCTGATTTCATACATCTTGATGTAATGGATGGCCAGTTTGTTCCTACCAAAACCTTTGACCATGAAAAAATAAAGCAACTAAGGCCAATAACTCAAATCCCATTTGACACTCATCTTATGATAAATGAACCGGTAAAGCATGTTAGAGACTATGCTAATGCTGGCAGTGATATTATCACAGTACATGCAGAAGTTTGTGATGAATCAAGCTTTGGTGAAATTCATGATGTTCTACGATCAAATGAGGTAGGTCTTGGTCTGGCAATAAATCCTGAAACCGAACTACCATCTTGGGTTGAAAAATTCATTCCAGATTTAGATCAGTTGATAATAATGTCAGTTGTTCCAGGAAAGTCAGGCCAAAAATATATTGAATCAACTCACGAAAAAACTCAAAGAATCTCCAAATTCCTTGCAGAACGAAGTTTTCAAGGTTTGATTGAGGCAGATGGAGGAGTGGATTTATCAAATGTAGAATTATGCTTCATGGATGGTGCTAGGATATTCGTTGGAGGTAGCGCTATAATAGGACAAAAAGATGTGCGTTTGACCATCACGGAGTTCAGAAAGCGTCTGATGCATGCAAGGAGAAAACTTTTGATAAATAAAGCTCACAGTCTTGGCGGTCCAGAACTTGTAACCAAATGGATAGATCTTCATGAAGTGGGAAAGAAGAAAACAGAACTTCTTCAGATTGCAAAGGAGGCTGGCTTTACATGACAGAGTTTGCAGATATGAGAACAGTTTACGGGGAAACTTTGATCAAGCTTGGAGAAGAAAATCCAAATGTCGTTGTGGTGGGAGCAGACACTACTGACTCGCTTAAAACAAAGCCATTTGGCAAAAAATTTCCAAATAGATTCTTCAATGTGGGCATTGCAGAGGGAAATCTAATAACCATTGCAGCGGGCCTTGCCAACGAAGGCAAAACTCCTTTTGCTAGTACTTATGCTGCTTTTCTACCTGGCAGGTGTGTTGACCAGATAAGAAATGCAATCGCATATCCTACAAGAAATGGAAAAAATGGGCTAAATGTAAAAATGGTTGTTTCTCATGGTGGTCTGAGTGTGGGCGCTGATGGCGGCTCTCATCAACAAATTGAAGACATTGCAATAATGCGAGCTATTCCAAACATTAAGGTTCTAATTCCAGCAGACACAATTGCAGTAGAGAAACTCACACGACTAATTTCACAACTATATGGACCATTTTATATGAGATTGACAAGGTCAAAAACGCCAATCATACATTCACAAGAACAAGAATTTCAACTGGGAAAAGGAATTGTATTACGTGATGGCTCTGATTGTACCATTGCAGCGTGTGGAATAACAGTACAGATGGCACTTGATGCCGCTGATGCGTTAAAACAGGAAGGAATCTCATGCAGAGTGATAGATATGTTCTCAATAAAACCAATAGATTCTGATCTTTTGGAAAAAGCAGCACGTGAGACGGGTGGTATTGTTACATGTGAAGAACACAATATTATGGCAGGCTTTGGTTCTGCCGTATCTGAGGTTATCTCTGAGAAATACCCGGTACACATGAGACGAATAGGTGTACGAGACCAATTTGGTGAATCTGCTCGAGACAGCGAAATTTCGCTATTATTGGAAAAACACGGCATGACATCAATTCATATATCTAATGCTGTTAAGGATATCAGGAGTAAGAAACAATGAAGATATTCCTTGATACTGCAAATCTTGCTTCGATAAAAATGTACAATGACATGGGTCTTGTAGATGGAATCACAACCAATCCATCACTTTTAGCAAAGGAGGGAGGAGATCCGCAAAAAACTATGGAAGAGATTGTTCGAATTGTAAAAGGCGATGTTAGCCTAGAGGTAGTTAGCACGGAAACTTCAGGAATGGTAGAAGAAGGAAAACGCCTTCAAAAATATGGCAAAAATGTTGTTGTAAAATGCCCACTAACTGCTGAAGGACTCAAGGCATGCAAAATTCTAACATCTGAGGGAATACCTGTTAACGTGACTCTTTGTTTTTCTGTAAATCAGGCCATATTGTCTGCAAAGGCAGGTGCAAAATATGTGAGTCCGTTTATAGGAAGATTAGATGATAATGGGCAGGACGGAATTCATCTAATTAAAGAAATTCATGAAGTGTTTCAAAATTACAAATTCAATACACAGATTCTAGTTGCAAGTGTAAGGCATCCTATGCATGTCGTAGAGGCAGCAAAGATTGGAGCAGATGTAGTAACCTTACCTCCTGATGTATTAGGAAAGATGTTAAAACATCCACTAACTGACATAGGGCTAAAGAACTTTCTTGCAGACTGGGAAAAACTCAAAAAAGAAAACCCAAGCATCAGAATTTAGCTAGAACTATAGTCAATTGTTTAATGTTTTCCAATCCACTGGTATCTGTATTCTTCATCAAACAATTCTGATTTGATGTCATTGTGGTCTGTCTTGGAATGCGGTTTGGCCTCAAAAAATCCTAGACTTCCTTTGTATGGGATTGGTATTCTAAGCTCTTTTGGATTTTTCAATAAAAATCCATACTTGTGGTCCAGAAATTCACTACTTGCAAAGTGTTTACTATAATCCGACTTTAGTTCATTTGCAGTATTGTATATCTTGACATCGTAAAGTTCTGCTCTGCCTATTATTACTCCAGTTCTAAGATTTTCCTTGTCAATTCCTAGTTTTTTGCAAACCTCTGTTTTTATCACAAGTGGGGCATGAATAAGAAATTCGCCTCTGAATTTGGTATTCCACGTTCTCAACTCTACAGTTTTTTTGCCCTGAATTATGAGATCAGCATATGGCTGAGAAACTGACAGGCATTTCATGTCAGTCTGTTCCTAGCACGTTTAAGACTCGCTTTGGAATCTCATTTAATCTGCTCACGGCAAGAGTGCGTTCGTAGCCCAACCTTCTCAAGTTGTTTGCTATTGTGATCGAATATCCCGTGTCATGGCCAACACCTATTGCTACCATCTTTATGCCTAGGAGCTTGAAATCCCTCATTATTGATCTGACTGCATCTGGATCTGATGGTTCTCCATCGGTCAGTGTAAGAAAAATGTCAGGTTTTTTTGAACGTACTGTGGGCAGTAAGAGATTGTACACTTCAGCTAACGGCGTGCTGCCGTTGGCCTTTATTTGTGCAAGTCTCTTTGCCGCTGTATTATTCCATTGCAAGTTTTCAGGTTTTATCAGCCAACACGTTACTTGTTTTTGTTCTGTGTTAAACGCATACACTGAAAACTGTACTTTTAAAAAGTCTAAAACTTCGCAAAGGGCAAGCGTTGCCTTTTTGTACTGTGTTTCTTGTTCAGCTATGCTAGAAGAGTGATCAAGAAGTATGAATATTCTTGTCTTGATTGCTATCTTCTTGTCTGTAATGAACGGTTTGTGGCCTTCAATGTATGTCTCTTGGTCAAATTCGTCTCCTGTAGCCAAATGCTGCTCTTTCCAACCTGATTTCCACTCTTTGAATTTAGCTTTTAGATTATTGATTAAATCAGTATCGTAGATCTTAGTTTCATCTACATTTGTTAAAGATGGAATGCTAATGCCTACCACATCAGTTGTTAGGCCCTTGTTTTCGCTTCTTTTTGCTTCTTCGAGCAAGACCTTGAATTCATCAAATATTTGCTTTCCTTCTGTGATTTTTGTTGAATCTAGTTCGCCAAAGTCGCTTTCTCTGTATTTTGAAACTTTGTTCAGCGTCCTCATGAATTCCTGCTCAGACATGGCAATTCCAGAAGAAAGTTTTGGTATAGAGATGGGAATGGTAAGAAGCGGATCAATCTCTAAGGCCTTGATAATTTCGGAAACCTTCTTTTCAAGCCAATCAGTTCCATGTTTTTTCTCTATTGCTTCTTTTACTGCGTCATTAGCTATTTTTACTGCATTCTGAATCTTCTCAAGCGCGCTTGAGGGAATTTCGCCCTTCATGTCACCCAACAGAAAATACTGTATGAATCCCTCGACAATTCTATTATGACCGTATAATGAATTGAGTAATGGTCTATACAACCACGCAAATCCGTAATTGAATATTATTTCTTCATCCATTCCTTGCCAGTAATCTCTGCCTACGGCCTCTATCCTTCTTGTCTCTAATGTATTTAGTATAAATCCAAATGCATGATCATTGCTTAGAATTTTGCTTGAATGTCTTATCCTCATTGATTCATACCAAAGAGCGGTTCTAAATTGTCTGTATTTTTGAAAATCCGTGCCTTGATATTTTTCCAATGGAAAAATTGTAACTCTGTTTTCTCGCAACTTTGTTTGGATTTCTTTTTGATCTTTGATGTTTAAAGTAATATTTTCTTTTCCAGACCATCGTCGAACTAGAAACGTACCTATTTCAAGTATTGTGTCATTTCTTAGTTGTAGTGAACGCATCAATTTCCAAACATCGATGTTATGATATCATTTACCTTTTGATATTCAACATTACCCCATTGCGCGTATACATTTGCAAAGACAATATCGGCAGCTTGTCTTGGTTTCATGCCAGAATCAAGTATCTTACCAAATGCTATGGTTTCACGTAAACTGGGTGAATAATACAGTTC
>JBAVVB010000128.1:0-2237 GCA_049697075.1 Nitrosotalea sp. | reverse complement strand
CTAAGTTTTATGAGCGTAGAAGATGACGTTGCTGCAATTGCAGAACACAGTGCAAGTTTGTTTTCTTTTTTGTTCAATAATTTGTATATGACTTTTTCAACGGTTGGAGGATGTGCCTGTCTACCTTTTCTCACCATTGCAACACCACCACCTTGTCCTTGTCTTCCGCCTCCACCACCGTGCATACGTGCAACTCTTGCTGCGTGATGTCCTGTTGGTGGGCTATTTGATTCTGCAACGACGTCCATACCAGCATTTGGGTATCTACCTTGTCTTTGAAAACTGTGAGACTCTAAATGTACATACGCTCTGTGAATAAGATCATTTCTTATCGGTGTTGAAAATACCAATGGTAACTCTATTTCGCCATCTTTTGCGCCAGAGATGGAAAGAACTTGTCCTTTCATATCATTATCTCCAAAACTTTTGGTTGAGTGACCTTTGATACCCTATGTCTTTCTGGTGCGCGAAGTTTTACCAGTCTTCGATAAGTTCCTGGAATTGAACCGCGCAAAATAACATAGTCACCTTGCACTACACCAAAATGTTTGAAGCCACCTGAAGGATTAATTTTGTATTCATCATTTTCGGAATTGCTCATTATCATGATTCTGTTATTGTATTGTGTTCTTTGATGGAATCCTTTTTGTCCAGCTCTTGGTACAGTGTACATGATAGTTGAAGGACTGATAGGACCTAGCGTACCAAGTGCTCTTACACTTTTTCTTGACTTGTGTTGTTTCTTTTTGACTCCCCATCTTGCAATTGGACCTTCAAATCCTTTTCCTTTTGTTATTGCTGCAACATCAACATCTGCACCTTTTTGAAAAACTTGATCAATTTTTACTTCTTTTCCCAAAAGTTCTTTTAGAAACGCAAATTGTTTTTGAATGTCTCCACCTTTGACTGCAACCTCAAACACAAATGGCTTTTTTTGTTCTAGTCCGGCTCGGCTTGGCAGTACAGATGTAATGGCGAAAAGATCGTGGATGTGCTTGAGTGATTTTTCTGCCTTTTCAACACCTTTTTCATCATACTTTGTTTTGAATAGTCTTGATAATTCCTTTGGCAGATCTTTTGCATAAATGTCAAAAAGTGAATCCAGTCCGTATCTATCCTTTGAATATCCTCTAATTCCAATAATCACCATAGGCGGTGTAACAACAACTGTTCCAAGGCTGACAAGTTGTTTGCCAAAATTTGGGGTCTTTTCTCGATCATCGACACTTGCAATACGCATGCATGCTGCCTTGAATCCTGCATATCCGAGCAACTTTGGCTGTTCATCTTGGATCTTAGGCCAAGTGCGTATTCTGGCTTCCATGCTCTTCGCTCGCGACCTTGGCAAATAGGCAAGGCTTCCCCTCCTTGGCTGGCTATGCTTCCTATGGCCCATTGATAAACGCTAAAAGTCGAGTACCCCATTATAAGTCTAGGCACTAAATTACCTGACATATCATAGAATACAGCTTGCCATTATTTTTTTGTAAAACTTTAAGTTTTTATAAAAAATGCGCAAGATTGATTGCAATAACTATACTTCCAATGATAACACATGCAATTCCCGCCATAATTGCATATACAATAAATTTCTTCTCCAACATGTAACCATCATACCATTTAATATTAAACTAGTTACGTGTCAGTATGTTCAAGATCGCAAGTGTTCCAAGTATTGCTTCTTCGAGTCTGACTGTTTCAGTGGCTTGCTCTGGAAAGAAATTTAGGATCTGTGATTTTGGTACATTTCCCAAAGCCCTACCCAGTATTTCGTGAACTCCTCTTTTTGGAGAGCCAAACACTACCAAAACTTCAGAGTCTGCGATTTCTTGAAAGTATTTTTGTGTTTTATGGATGAGTTTGCCCTTTCTTGATGTAAATATGACAAAAGAATTCCAATTTGAAATAACGCTGCTCAAACTAGATGCTTCTTTGACTTCATAGCCCCAATATTGCTTGATCTCATCACGCCTGATCTGTTTTATGGTAAGATTTGGAAAGCCTTCCTTGAATTGTACTGTGATTCTTTTTCCTTCGTCTTCTGAGCCATGATATGGAATGAACTTGTCAAACCCAACGTCGACATACTTTTGTCCTCTAGCAAAGACTACAACTCCATCACGAATGTCACCTGGCTTGACTTTGGTTGCGTCTGGTGTTTGTACATGGGATGGAATTTTAAGTGGACTCAAACTTCCTGCAAATCTGAGCTCTTCTGTTTTTCTGTACATTGTTCT
>JBAVVB010000127.1:0-4739 GCA_049697075.1 Nitrosotalea sp. | reverse complement strand
CTTGAAGACTGAAGATTTAGACTTGATTGGTCTGAATCCTTGATTGAATCCTGCAATATTTGCAAATCAAAACTTCACACTATAACGGGAACCTGAAATCTTCCTTAATCTTCTCTAAAACAATGTGAGTGTTTGTCCTGTAGACTGAAGGATTATCCAATAATTCTTTTGTAAATTTGCCCAGCTCACTTGTATTTTTGAAGCTTCCAACTACTATACAATCTGAAGTTCCAGTGGTATCATACACCTCATATATATTGGAAAATTGTGCCATCTTTTTTTCAATTTCTGCCAGATTCTTGGTTACTGTTATCTCTATTATGGCAGTTACGTCATAACCCAATTTCTTGTGGTCTACAACTAGTGAGTAGTTCTTTATTATTCCCCGTGATTCCATGTCCTTTACTCGTTTGAGAACAGTGTTAGGTGAAATTCCAAGAATGCCGGCTAGCTGATTGTATGAACGTCTTGAATTCTTTGAGAGTTCGCCAAGTATTTGCTCATCGATCTCATCAAATGTCATACTAATATGCATGATTATGCAATAATTAAGCATTATTAGGTATAATTATATATCAAATCATTAGTTATCCGTATATTCATCCTCAACGTATTGTAATACATGCAAGTTCATTCAAGAAAACTTGAAGGCACAGGAAACCGCTGGGAATCCCGTAAAGTGTACAGGTGGATAGGAATTGCCATGATCATGATTGCAATACTTGTGGTCATAGGTATTGTAAGCATCCACTACGCAGAAGGTGGTTCACTTGTCGGTCAGATATGCTACCACAAGGGTGCACATTTCTGTTTCTTTCCAAAAGTAACGATGCCATAGGAGGATCGAAATAGAAAATGCAGTATCCGGGTGTCAGACAGAACTATGCTTGGCTTCCAGTACTGCGTAAAGGAACTTGTTGGTTTTGTCAGACATCATGTGACATGTTCAGGTACACTCACGAAGAATGCATATTGAATTATTTCAGAAAGACAAGACGTGATAGATACACATAATGATATTTTATCTCTAGCATCTAAAATTTTCTAATTGGTTTTGTAGCAAGTTTAATTGATTATACATTTGCGTATCTTGTTGGTATTCTTGTCCAGAGATAGCAACACTTGGTCTGCTATCATATTGAGTCTTTAATGTGTCATATTGTTGTTGCAATTGATTGTATTGAGTAAGCTGAGTCGATGTACACGCATAGTATATCTTGCTTGACTCAAATCCTTCCGAAACCATGTGAGAAGGTTGTGTTATCGAATAAGATGTTACTGGAAATGGCCCTGCACTATCCTCCAAAAACACTACAACAGTGTAAACTCCCGGCTGTGTAACTAATGGAGAAAGGTCAAAGGAAGCAGATATGTAATTGCCCTGTTGTGTCCATTTGTCAGCAATCTCAAAAGTTTCATTACTTGGAGTATAATATTCACCAGCTTGTGGCGGAGGCTGTATGATTGCAAGTTGATTTCCCATTTCGTAAGACCTGTCATTTTTATGCTCTTGATAAATTTCAGGTGTTGGCAATGGATCATAGTATACTCCAACGTTTTGAATAGAACCAGATGTCAGATTCCCTGAAAAACTGACAGTTCCGTTGTTTTCTGTAATTGGCAAAGTGTAGTTTATGTAATTATTTTCAAAGTTTTGTGTCATGTAAAATGAATATTTATCATAAGCAATCCCGATGCTTACTTCTGTATGATGTTTATCCAATATGTTATCTCTATGATCCCAGTTGGAAGCTTGATCATTGTACATCATATCATATTCTGACGAGTTCATGGATTGTTTTGGATCGATTTGCGTACAAATGACATTTGGACTGCTACATTGTTGTATGTTCGAATAGCCGTCAAAAGCTGCATTTTGTGCTACATACCCAAGCCCTCCAAATCTTGTATAAACCATGTATGGTTTTTCACCATCGCTCAGATAATGAGACAAAGTTCCCATTTTCAACATGTCATCAGCATGAACTTGTGCAGCTTGATTGTTGCTAAGCGATACTGGATTTAGTCCATAGTTTGCTCGATCATCATTAATCAGTTCTAGAGCATAGGCATACAATTGTTCCAATTGTGGAGAGATTTGCCCAACGGCATTTGTTGATGCAGAGACTGGTTCATTATTGTATGGTAAAGGCAATGAGGAATTTTGTGATGTACTGCCTTGTGGTGTTATGTTTTGAGATGGTAAAACATCATTATTTTCTGATATGCCGACAGATATTATGCTATTATCTATCAACCACTGGACAGTATACAATAATTCATCGTTGCTAATTTTTCCCTCTGTCCACCATCCAATTATTTGTTTGAACCAAAATGGTATGTGCGTCGTTTGCGAATAGCTAGTCTGTGGTATGTGGATCAATCCATGAATGCCAAGATACTGAATGTCTTTGGCAAAGTCGGCATCTTGCAAGAATCCTTGTATCCAATACATTGCGTCATTTTTTATCTTGATTGGCAGTGATGTGTCACCAGAAGCAAAATTTTCGCTCCACGATGACGTGATAACAATGGAAACTAAAAGGAGAATGACTAGGGATTTGCTATTTTTCAACATGGTAAATTACCAATTAACACTTAGATAAGATAAACTGCTCTTGTTTTAATGACAGTTATAACAACTGAATAAAATGTTTTAGGTGAATCGTGAGGTGGTATAGTACATGAATCCAAATAACTTTATTGTATTGAAAACTACAGTTTATCATGAACAAGGTAGATGGATATTGAAAGAAATTTGCAAGCGCTGCAAGAAGCATAAAGAGTTGGCTAGCTTAAAACCAAGACTATGTCACGATTGCATGACTGCAGAAGGTAAATCCAAGGATTCTAACAATAAAGAGAAAATAACATAGTAACGTCTCATTTCTTTGCAGATATCGCGCAGTTGGCATGTGAAAAACAAAGCAACAAAAAAACGATCAAGCAGATATCAAAAGGAGGTATGCAAGTACAATTACGCCAAAGACAACAAGACCTATGCTTGCCAGATACATGATGGAATTCCTTGGCACATAAGACCCAGCTTCAATTGCTCTCTGAGCTTTGACATAATTTATCATGGCATAAACTATCAATAAAATGCCAAGACCTATCATGCTCATGCCAAGCATGGTTGATGAGTGCTGGGTCGGCAGGTTTTGTGAGATTGGTTGGTTTTTTGTTATGATGCTAAACTCTCTGAGGAAGAGGCTGAACCTTGCAACTACGAAACCCAGTCCCATGAGGGCAATACAAGTACGTAACCATGCAAGAAAGGTGCGTTCGTTGGCAAGATGTTGGGTTGAGCGGTCAGGTCTCTTATCTTCGGCAGACAATTATCTAAAAATAATATTGTATGCATATAAGGTTCTGGCTTTAATTTTACTAAATATCATACATCTTATGTATCTCTGATTCTGATATCATCTGCATACTCTTGATCTTTCATAATGTTATTTTTTATTTATTTTCAATCTAATGTTTTCAATAACTGGGTCCAGCAATATTATTCCAATGACCACAGATGTGAGCACGGCTGATCCTATTCCAATATAAACAAAGACACTGACTACAGATTCACCCATTGCCTGACCAAACATGTTTCTCTAAATTCAGTTTCGATTCATTTCTTTTATATCTAGATTAACAATGTTATCATGATGTCAAAGCCCCATGGACAATATCTATTTCGCCTTTCATCCAAGGGTGAACTTGACAGTAATACGGAATTTGAGCCTCTTGAGTAAACAAGAAGGTGTACTGTTTCCCAGGCAGTATTGCATCTGAACCAAAATCTCCGCTGTAAGAGTCCTTGTATGCCTTGTCAGGGGTGACATAATGTGCTGCAGCGTCATGGTTTGTCCATATTACTAGATTATCTACTCCAAGTTGCGTCTCTATCTTCTTTGGTACAAAGTTTTGTTCTTGGTCTTGGTTTACTGATCCCTCAACAATTGCAATTTGAGTAGTCTGTCCAGGCTTTAGAATCTTTTCGGGTATGATTGGTTTTGCGTTGTATTCTGGCACATAATACAGTTGATAGTACCCTATTCCCTATTGCAGACCCAACAATAACTGCAATCAATCCAATTCCATATGCATGACTTGAGACAGGTATGTTCATTTTTGGTTCAAGATATGTCAAATTTTTATAAAAATCATGTCTTTTTTGCAATCTCTTTTGGCAATTCGTTAGTGTAGATCTTTAGAAGGCATAGGTTGCTGGTGTACCTCATTTCCCACCTACCGCACTTGCCTACAACATACTTTACATTTAACAAGTTTTGACAAACCAATCTATTGAGTTTTCTGTATGCAGTGCTTTCTGCAATGTTGCACTCAAATATAATCTGCTGAGCCGACTTTGGCAAATCCCGTGTTGATTCCAGTATTGCTCTTGCCTCTCTGTCAGATATAGCTTCAAAGGTATCATCTTTATTTTTGAGATCGGTAATTCTCTGTGCCACAAATTACAAAAGCACAAAATGAGAATAAATGTACGAAGTATACACTGCAATACAGACTCCTAGCGTCATATTGATGCCTGTAAAGATTAGGAATTGATCTTGATCATGCCATTTGTTATCATATACTGAAGGCCCTGAACGAATTGGTCATCCCCAATCTGTCCGCTTGCCCACCAACCTGCATTATTTTTAATCCATGCAGGGATTTGTTGAGTTCCTGATGTTGTGTTTGCGCTACCTGACTGTGTGGGTATTTGTATTATTCCATGT
>JBAVVB010000126.1:0-2185 GCA_049697075.1 Nitrosotalea sp. | reverse complement strand
CTGTAAGGGATTTCATAGGCATGTCAGAAAAAAATCCTACAGTCATGATGACTTCGGCCAAATCAAACAAGGGAATGATAGAATTTGCAAAGAAACTGCGAGAATTGATGGAATCACAAAAAAAATCAAAGAAACAAAAGGAGGAATCACGACTTGATACGGAACTAAAGGATATTATTTTAAATAATGTCAAAAACAAAGTGAGCAACATGATTGATTCAAGTAATGCTTATACTAAATATCTCAAGAAGGTACAAAAAAAGGAGATGGACCCATTTGAAGCTGCAGACAAGATGTTTAAACTATTGAAGTGAGAGAATAAGAAATATGAAAACTAAACCAATTCCAAAGAAAAAGATAAAAACTGATTCTAACATACCTGTCAAAAGCTTCTACGATTCCACGGTAAAACCAAAGAGCAAAAATGAAGAGCCAGGAAAACATCCGTTTACAAGAGCAATTCATCCTGGAATGTACCGGGACAGACTTTGGACAATGAGGCAGTATACTGGTTTTGGTACAGCCGCTCAGACAAATCAGAGATTCAAGTATCTACTTGAAAGAGGACAGACTGGTCTGAGTATGGCATTTGACTTGCCAACCCAGATAGGATATGACGCAGATGATCCCCATGCAGAGGGCGAGGTAGGAAAAGTAGGGGTCTCAATTACATCACTCAAAGACATGATGACCTGCTTTGACGGAATTCCACTTGACAAAGTAAGTACATCTATGACAATTAACGCTACAGCTTCGACGCTACTTTCATTGTATATTGCTGCAGGAGAATCACAAGGAGTAAAAAGCGAACAATTACGTGGCACTACACAAAATGACATTCTCAAAGAATACATTGCAAGAAACACCTACATCTATCCTCCAAGGCCATCTATGAGATTGATAGGCGACATGATTGAATATTGTTCCAAAAAGGTACCGCAGTGGTATCCTGTATCAATATCTGGGTATCACATGAGGGAGGCAGGATGCAACGCTGTACAAGAAGTTGCATTTACTCTTGCAAATGCCATTGAATACATTGAAACATGTGTTGACAGAGGACTCAAGATTGATGACTTTGCTCCAAGGTTATCATTCTTCTTTTGCTGCACTAGTGAATTCTTGGAAGAAGTTGCCAAGTTTCGAGCTGCAAGAAGAATCTATGCAAAGATAATCAAAGATAGGTTTCATGCAAAAGATAAAAAATCAATGCAGCTTAAATTCCATGTTCAGACAAGTGGTGAATCCCTAACTGCGCAACAGCCAGATAACAACATTGTGCGAGTTGCAGTACAATCAATGGCTGCAGTGTTGGGTGGTTGTCAATCCCTTCATACAAACTCAAAAGATGAAGCACTAGCATTGCCAACCGAAGCAGCGGTAAAGATTGCTCTGAGAACACAGCAGATTGTGGGACACGAAAGTGGAATTACAAAAACAGTTGATCCACTTGCCGGTTCATATTATGTAGAATACCTGACTGATGAAATAGAGGAAGAGGCAAACAAATATCTCAAAAGAATTGACAGGATGGGCGGATCACTTGCTGGAATTGAGAAAGGCTTTTTCCAGTCTGAAATACGACAAAATGCATACAGGTTAAAGAAGGAAATTGACAGTAACGAGAGAGTGATTGTCGGGGTCAACAAGTTTACGGATTCTGTTGAAGAAAAGCAGGAGATCATGAAGATTGACGGCAGCATTCAGGTAAAACAGATGCAGAATTTAAAAGAACTACGCAGTACGCGCGATAACAAAAAGGCTGAAGCGGCGCTATCGAAGATGAAGAGCGCTGCAGAAAAAGAAGAAAATCTGATGCCTTTCATCTTAGAATCGGTGCGAAGTTATGTCACCCTGGGAGAGATAAGCAATACATTTCGAGAAGTATTTGGAATGTATCAACCAAAGGAGTCATTCTAAAATGAAGATAAACCATGTTGCAATAGCTGTTAACAATTTGGATGAGGCAGTAAAGGAATATCAAAATGTACTTGGGGTAAAACAAGTCGAGTTTGAGACCGTAGAGACTGAAGGAGTACGAGTTGCAATATTGCATCTGGAAAATTCAAGAATTGAGCTCATGGAACCCACAAAGGAGACTAGTCCCATCAAGAAATTCCTTGATACACGAGGAGAAGGCCTGCATCATATTGCTCTTGAAACTGAAGCAATAGAGGGTGAGGTT
>JBAVVB010000125.1:0-5741 GCA_049697075.1 Nitrosotalea sp. | reverse complement strand
AGAGAATCTTAGAAAAGAATTTGGAAATAAAGTGAGGATCATGAACAAGGTTATTGATGGAAAATCTCTTCTTTCTGTTACTGATCTTTTTATAGGATCTGGCGGTACAATGACCGCCGAATCTGCGTTAATGGGAATTCCAACTATATCCTATGATGCAGTACCTAATTATATTGAAAAATATCTGGTAAAAATCGGTCTAGTAAAAAGAGAAACAAGTCCAAGAAATATTCTTCAAGTGACCAGAAAAATACTCATCGAAGGTCCAAAGAACAAAGAGAAGGCACAAAAGATATTGGATTCTATGGAAGATCCTTTTTCAAAATTAATGTCTGTGATTAAGACTTTGTAAATATTTCTAAGCGTTTACTAATGTCTTATACAACGCGATTGCGGAATCTTCATCCTTTTCTCCCACAATAACTGCAGAACCTCGCTTTAGGAAGCTTACAAAGATATCATTTGTTGACATGGAAAGACCAAGTTCTCCCTGATTTTGTATCTTGAATCCTTTTGTTGATGCCGCATTTGTAATTTTTGATACATTAATCTCAAACATCGTCGTGGGAGTTATTGAAAAAGTTCTCTTACCTCGGCTACGGCCACAAAGTTCCTCAATTATTAGTTCTTGTTTTGGCAATTCTTCTTTTTCTCCTTTTCCACATACAGAACATTCATCAACTTTCTTGAATTCTGCGGTACTGAAATCTAGATTGTCTAAATCTATGTAGAGGAGCTTATTTGCCAAAGTTGGAGATCTCCCAATCAGTATTTTAACAGCTTCGGCAACCTCAATTCCTCCCACTATGGAAAGAATCGATGGATGCACTCCCTCAGTACTACATGTTGGCATTGAGTTTTCATCGAGTGATGGAAAGACACAATGATAGCAAGCAGTTTGATTTGGTATAATTGTAAATACCTGTCCTGAAACACCTACAGCTGCTCCTGTCACAAATGGAATATTTTTTTTCACACATGCCTTGTTGAGTGAATATCTTGCATTTACACTATCAAGAGCATCTATCACTACGTCACATCCTTCTACAACATCTAAAGCAGTGTAATCGTTTACAGATACAGGTAGAGATTCAATTACTACATCAGAATTCATTTTTTTCAACTTCCTTGCTGCAGCTTCTACTTTTACTTGCCCTATGTCTGATTCATCAAATATGGTCTGCCTGTGTAAATTCGATAGCTCTACAACATCCCTATCTACAATTCTTAGCGTACCAATTCCCATGGCTACCAACCTACTCACTATAGGATTACCAAGACCTCCTACTCCTACAACACACACTTTTGCATTCCTAATCTTTAGTTGTCCCTCATAGCCTATCTCTTCAAGCATAACTTGTCTAGAATATCGTTCAAGTTCCTTACTAGATAGTTCAGAACCACCAGCTACTGCCGGAAGTATGTAGATCTCGTCACCATCCTTTAGTGTAGTTTCCATCCCTCCTGAAAACCTCATATTTTTTCCATTTACGTATATGTTGATTAGAGAACGCGGAGTACCATCAGGATTTAGAACCCTTCGTTTGAATTCATCTCCAAATTGTTCTGAGATCTTGTTGAATGCTTCATTTAGTGTAGCAGCCAAGATATCGACTTTTTTTTCTCCTCCACCTTTGTTTAGTACGGATGGTATGGTGAATTTGATACTGGCCATATTATCTCACCAGTGCAGCAATCTTAGCTATATCAGCTTGCATGGTTTGAGGCTTTGAAAGTACTTCCATTATTACTTCAGTAGTCTTCAAACCATTTCCTGTTACATAACATATAACTGAGTCATTCTTGTCAATTTTTCCTGCCTCTATCATCTTTTTGAGAACTGCGACTGACACGCCTCCAGCAGGTTCTGTAAAGATTCCTTCGGTTCTTGCAAGCAATAGAATAGCATCCAGAATCTCCTTGTTCGATGATTCTTCAGCGTATCCATTGTATTGTTTTAATCGTTTGAGTACATATTGACCATCTCCTGGATCCCCAATAGCAAGGCTCTTTGCAATAGTATCTGGATTCTCTACTGGTATGATCTCAGTTTTATTTTTCTTAAAGGCATCTACCACTGGAGCACAGCCGTGCGGTTGTGCTGCAATCATATGCATATTAGATATTTTGTTTACAAGGGATAATCCTTCAAGTTCCTCAAATCCCTTACAGATAGCATTTAACATGGCTCCACTTCCTACAGGCACAATGAGATGATCAGGCACTTGCCAATCAAGTTGTTCTGCAACTTCGAAGGCTAGAGTTTTTGATCCTTCAACATAGTATGAGCGCATGTTAATGTTTACTATTCCTATTCCCTTACTATCACCTATCTGCGCTGCAATCCTGTTTGCGTCATCGTATGTACCATCAACTGAAATGAAATTTGCTCCATAGGAAAGAGCTTGTGTGATTTTTGCATGCTCTATGTCACTTGGTGCAAAAATATAACATGGAAAACCACCTTTTGCAGCATGAGCCGCAGTAGCTGATGCAAGATTTCCAGTTGACGCACACCCTACTGCAGAAAGACCAAATTCTTTTGCTTTTGAAACTGCAACACCAGCTGGTCTATCTTTGAATGAAAAAGTAGGATTTACAGAATCATTTTTTATATACAAATTATTAAGACCAAGCTGCTCACCTAGTTTGTCTGCTTTAATAAGAGGAGTGAGCCCTGCACCAATACTTATGATGTTTGATTTTGATTCAATTGGCAACATCTCATGGTAGCGCCAGTAAGTATGTTCACGATTTGCAAATGTATTCTTGGTCACTTTAGGAAAATCATAACGCACGTCAAGAGGACCAAAGCATTCTTCGCAGATGTACCTAAATGT
Source organism: Nitrosotalea sp. (assembly GCA_049697075.1). Taxonomy (GTDB): domain Archaea; phylum Thermoproteota; class Nitrososphaeria; order Nitrososphaerales; family Nitrosopumilaceae; genus Nitrosotalea. The sequence continues at coordinate 2,901 of JBAVVB010000125.1, read as the reverse complement.
AGGAGTATACTCTTTCTTACATTCTCTACATTGCAGCGATTTTATCTTTGCCAAGACAACTATGACTTTATAAAATGGTACATAAAAAATCCTAATATTAATTTAAGTGATACTTAATTTTAATGACTGTATAATTCAGTAAAAATTAATATGAATTTACAATTTAATATAAAAAAGACAAGCCCAAACTTGATTTGGAATATTAAAAACTATTGTAAATTAGATATTTTATGAATTTTTTACAATTAGAAGAAATATTAACTATATCAAAGAAATGTTAAACGAAAATTGAAAAAACCTAAGAGTAGAAAAAAGAGTGCATCTAGCGCTATAATTGCAGTAATAGTAATAATAGCTATTTCGGCATCTGCTATCTATTTCTACAACCATCAAAAAACTTCTGGGGATGACAATACTGCACAGTGGATTACTTCAGGACCATTTGCAATTACCAATGGAACATACAGAATTGATGATAATATTTTCATGGTAGTTACCGGTTTGAAGCCAACTGATGCAGGTAATATTATGGTATATGATCCTGAAGGCGCAATTTATACAAAGACTCCATTTAATGGTACACTAAAATCCGATTTTAATTACTTTTTCAAGCCAAATACAGAAAGATTAGCAAAAATATGTACACCGCAAGATTTGGTTGGAAATTGGACAATAGATTTTCCAGGAACCTCTTATGATCCAATACATTTTAAAATTATAAACGAGTGGGTGCAGGGCGGACAAGCAGAAATAAAATCTATACCACCTCCTTGCCCTTAGATTATTTTTCCAATTGATTGTGAAAACAGACTCTATCTCCCGTATGACAGGCAGGGCCTGATGGCTCGACTAGATATATTATTGCATCAGAATCACAATCAACCAAAATTTCTTTTACTTTTTGTATATTCCCAGATTCTTCTCCTTTCATCCATAGTTTATTTCTAGATCTGCTCCAAAACCAAGAATTTCCAGTCTTTTGAGTTAACTCAAGAGATTCTTTGTTTGTATAAGCCAAGGTCAAAACTTCTTTTGTATTAACATCTTGAACTATAACAGGAATAAGTCCATCTCCCTTTGCAAAGTCAATGTTTGAAATTTTCATTTTCATAGTTATTCACTCACCTCATTTCTCCTATTCTTACAGGAACGCCGTTTTCTTTAAGGTATTCTTTTACCCTATCTACAGAATGCGTTTTGTAATGAAATATTGAGGCTGCAAGAGCGGCGTCTACGTTAGTTTGTAGGAATACATCAAGCATGTGTTTTGGTTTTCCTGCACCGCCAGAGGCAATAACAGGGATATTTACTGCATTAACTATCTCCCTAGTGAGCTGAATATCATATCCTTCCTTTGTGCCATCCATGTCTATACTGGTCAACAGTATCTCTCCAGCACCGCGCCTTTCCACCTCTTTTGCCCACTCTATTGCATCAAGACCCGTAGGAGTTTTGCCTCCATAAATATAGACTTCAAACCAGAATTTTTTAGAATCTAAAGTAAAGATATTCTTGTCATCTTTGATGCCATAGTTATGTTTTACATCCATTGCAACAACAACACATTGTTTTCCAAAAATCTCCATTAGTTTAGTGATTATATCGGGATTCTTTACAGCACCTGTGTTAATTGCAACCTTGTCAGCACCACTAAGAAGAATATCTCTTGCATCTTGAAGTGTCTTTACTCCTCCTCCCACTGTGAATGGGATGTCTATTACTTGTGCTACCTTCTTAACAAGACTTTTGATGGTTTCTCGTTGTTGTTCTGAAGCAGTGATATCAAGAAATACTAGCTCATCTGCTCCTTCGTTGCTATACTTTTCTGCTAGTAGAACAGGATCCCCTGCATCCTTTATTGATTTAAAGTGCATGCCTTTGACAACTCTACCGTTATCTACATCCAAACAAGGTATGACCCGCTTAGTCAGAGTCATGCTATTGTTTTAACCTCTTCAACTGTGATTTTTTCATCATATAACGCCTTACCAAGTATGACACCGGCAGCACCAGCTTTCTTTACTTCTACGGTATCATTCAGATTAGAAATTCCTCCGCTTGCTATTACTCGGGTTCCTTCGATATTGCATGCCTTTCTTATAGAATCAAGGTCGGGACCTTTGAGAGTACCATCTCTGTCAACGCTTGTGATGAGAAATTCTGAAAAGCCTAGATTCACAAATTCTTCAATTCCTGGTATGAGATCTACTCCAGTGTTTTCCTTCCAGCCACTTACTACTATTTTTCCATTTAACTGGTCAGCTGATATCACTATTCTATCTCTCCCGAACTTTTTTGATATTCTTTGTAACATATCTCTATTTTTGAATGCGACTGTTCCAAGCACTACTTTTGGTGCAAAATCTAGTACACTTTCTATCGTCTCTTCCGTGCGCAAGCCTCCTGCAACTTCTACAGGTATTGAGACTTCATCTACAACTCTCTTTATTGTTTTCAAATTAGAACCAAGTCCCAATGTTGCATCAAGATCTACAACATGTAGCATATCTGCTCCTGCAGCTTCCCACCGCTTAGCAGTTTCTATTGGATTATTGTTATAGACGGTTTTATTTTTTGGATCGCCTTTTATCAAACGAACTACCTTATTTTCCATAATGTCAATTGCTGGTATGACTTTCACTTTTTGCACGTCCGCAAAAAGTTTTTAATCATTTGAGCACCAATTTTTCCAGATTTTTCTGGGTGAAACTGCGTCCCAAAGAGATTCTCGTTCTCTATAACTGCAGGTACACTTATTCCATAGTCAGAATCAGCTTTTACGATATCTTCATTTTTTGGTTTAACTCTGTATGAGTGGACAAAGTAAACCCAAGAACCTTCCTTTACTCCTTCTAAAAGTACACTTGATTTCTTTATCTGCAAGTCATTCCATCCCATATG
>JBAVVB010000124.1:0-2286 GCA_049697075.1 Nitrosotalea sp. | reverse complement strand
CAATAATGTGGTTTACTTATAAAACTAGTCACTTTTACCACATGTGCAATCTACCACAATTAATGATCTAGTCAGCAATTTGTCACCCACCATACTATAGTTTTTTTATGATATATTGAAAAATTGGCAGCAAAAGAGATTACAGACTCGGATCTGTCTCATACTGGCTCTGAAATTAGCTATTATTTTGTATGCAAAAGAAAACTGTGGCTTTTTTCTCATAACATAGAACTGTAATCCGATTCTGATCTTGTATTACAAGGCAAACTATTGCACGAATACAGCTACAAGAGAAAGCTAAAAGAAATTGCAATCGGTAAAATAAAGATCGACTTCATAGAAAAAACAAACGAAGTACACGAGATAAAACGTTCAAGAAAAGTTGAGAATGCTCACATGTACCAGTTATTATACTATCTTTATTATCTAAAAAAACAAGTTGGATTGAATACAAAAGGAGTACTCAACTATCCTCTACTCAAAAAGACTGTAAAGGTAGAGTTAACACCTGCAAAAGAAAACGAGTTGCAACAGATTCTCAGAGAAATAGACGAGATAACAACTCAAGAAAAACCGCCACAGGCAAAATGGATACAATACTGCAAAAGTTGTGCATATAGCGAGCTTTGTTGGGGATGAAAGATTACTACATATTTCAAAGTGGAAGATTGCGTAGAAGCGAGAATACCATAAAGTTAGAATCATCAACTGGCGAGAAAAAATCCCTTCCCATACATGACATCTATTCCATACATCTGTTTGGCGAGACTGACCTTAACACAAAACTTGTCGTACTTTTAAACCAGCATGGAATCCCGTTGCACTTTTACAATTATTATGGATATTATTCAGGCAGTTTTTATCCGAGAGAAAAATTACTATCAGGATTCCTCATCGTAAAACAAGTACAACATTATCTTGATACGCAGAAAAGATTAGAAATCGCAAAAGAGTTTGTCAGAACTTCCATACACAACATTCTCTCTAATTTACAGCAATACAACAAGAGAGGCAAAGACATGAATGAATTTATCTCAAAAATTAAAAATGAATCTGAAGCCATTGATGATGTAAATAACATTCCAGAAATTATGGGAATGGAAGGTAGATCAAGAAAGATATACTTTTCATCATTTGATTCGTTTTTAAGAAAGGGATTTGAGTTTGAAAAAAGAACCAAGCTTCCTCCCCAGAACATGCTTAACAGCCTAATATCATTTGGAAATTCCTTGCTTTACGCTACAACACTTACAGAAATATACCATACACAGCTCACACCAACTGTTAGTTATCTTCATGAACCCGGTGAAAGAAGGTATTCTCTTTCTCTTGATATAAGTGAGGTATTCAAGCCCATTATAGTAGACCGAGTTATCTTCAATCTCGTCAATAACCGAATCATAAAACCAGCCCACTTTGATGATAAATTGAATGCTAGTTTTCTTAACGAACAGGGAAGAAAAATATTCGTATCGGAATACAAGAAAAAGCTTGAAACTACAATACATAATACTACATTAAAACGAAATGTTACCTATCAGCGTCTGATAAGAATAGAGTGTTTCAAGTTAGTCAAGCACATACTTGGAGAAAAAACCTACAAGGGCCTCAGGAGCAAATGAATGTACGTTATTGTTGTTTACGATATAGAAGTGGAAAGAATTGACGCGGTACGACATCTACTAAAACAATACCTCACATGGATCCAAAATTCTGCCTTTGAAGGAGAGATAACCGAGGGACATCTTGAAGAATTGCGTCTCAAGATCTTTGAGATCATAGAAAAAGAAAAGGACTCCATCATTGTTTATTCAATTAACAATCCATCATGGATAAAAAAGAGAGCCTGGGGCAAAGAGAAAAACACGGCAGAAAATATTTTGTAGATCCACAAACACGCTGTTGGAATATTAGTTTCGATCCTTGTTATTATAATGAATTATTTTCTTATTGCACTTAATACAACCCCCAAACTATCCAGATTTAAGAAAGCGGAATATCACTAATGATCTTTTGCATGACAGATATAACAAAATAGTTTAACACCTAATGAATTATGGATAATAATTAATCCAGTACCAGATGGCAAATTCTACCGAAAAATTATTTGCAGACTTTATTCAGACAGAGAGGAACACTTACGCCCAATGCCCAGACTGTCAGGCAATCCACAGACTAAACGAATTTAAAATATTCAAGGGCAAAAAACCTCCGCAAGACCTCCTAGACCAGCTAAGACATGCAGAAGAAGAGTTTGAATCAAGGAAAAAGAAGATCATCCAAGAG
>JBAVVB010000123.1:0-1567 GCA_049697075.1 Nitrosotalea sp. | reverse complement strand
TGTCAAGATTGAGTGTGTATTCTTTGTTTCTTCCCCTTACTGCACTTGATAAGACATTAATTTTTTCTAGTTTTTTGAGTTGAAGTTGTATGGATTTTACATCTACGTTGGTTTCCCTTGCTATCTCCCTTAGGTGGACAGACACGGCGTAGTTGTACCTGTAGAGGGAGATTATTTTTAGCGTTGTCTGTGTTATGTTGTATTCTTCCAACATATGTTGTATTTATACAACAATCAACTTAAAGTTGTTGTCTGTGTATGGCCAGATACTTTCCAAAAAGATTGAAAATCTGGAATATCTGAAGGACTAGACCTTAAAGGGATTGTAACAAGAAAGCTACTGTCCATGGCAAACACATTTAATATTTAGTAAGATAATCTTACATCATGTCAAATGAAACCATGTTCACCACAGTCAGCAGCAGGGGACAGATAGTAATACCAAACAAGGTAAGAAAAAAACTTGACATAAAGGATGGAAACGTATTTGTCATAACAGAAAAAAAAGGCTTGATCGTTCTAAAAAAGGTAGACCAAGAATTGAGCCAAGATGATATTAAAACACTCAAGTCAATCCATGAGGCATGGCAGGAAATAGAAAATGGCAAGGGTGGAAAAGCCAAGGCATCCAAGTTCTTTATGGAATTTGCCAAATGGTGATTGCCCAAATAATATGGTCTGACAAGTTCAAAAACGAAGTTACAAAAATCAAAGACAACAAATTAAAAGAAAAACTGCAAAAGCAGATACAAAACATAGTAGAATTCCCTGAATTAGGCAAGCCGCTAAGATATGACTTGAAAGGTGAAAGAACTGTCTATGTAAAACCCTACAGGCTTATCTATGCATATCAGGGAACAGTTCTATATCTGCTAAGATTTGAGCACAGAAATAAAGTTTACAAATGATTTGATGCAAAATGTGCAGTAAGCCATTGGAGGCCAAGATAAAAGAGTACGAAAGAAAGGCAATTGCAGACTTTGAGTTTCGAGCAAAAAACAAGATTCCAAAGAACAGAACACAATACACTTCCAAAGTATTATCTAGGAAAAACCAGAGAAGAGTGACAAGATATACCGCGTACGTTATCTGTACACATTACGCCTGTGGCCAATCTCAACTACAACTATTATCAGCCTGTCTTTTTGAATGCTCATAAGAACCCTGTAATCACCAACCCTGATCTTGTAAATCTCTAGGCCGGCAAGCCTTGATACGTAAAGAAACGGATCATGTGAAATTTCGCACAGTTTCTTATCTATCCTTTTTGCTGCCTGCCTGTCTATCTTTGCAAGCTGTCTTTTTGCAGTCTCGGTTACCAGTATGTTATAGGCCAAGTTCTTTTTCTACTTGCTCAAGAGGGTAGGTTCTGCCCTTTTCCATGTCGTCCAGAGATCTTCTAAGATTTCTTATTGTTTGTGGGTCTAATTCTTCGTCTTGTTCTGTTTTTATCAATCTCTCAATTACGTCATTGTATGTTTCCTTTGTATGCATCTTCAAATTTCCAAGCTTTTCTCTTGTCTTGCTTTTTATTTTTATAGTAATGTCCATTGGTATCGTCTAGTAT
>JBAVVB010000122.1:0-2782 GCA_049697075.1 Nitrosotalea sp. | reverse complement strand
GATATGTTTCACTTGATGAGTTGTTCAGAAGAAGCGATGTGGTAAGCATCCATGCTCCATATACATCAAAGACGCATGAGATAGTGAATCTAAAATTGCTCAAAAGCATGAAGAAAACCTCTTTTCTAATAAACACAGCACGGGGCAAGATAATAAATGAAAAGGATCTTGTTGTTGCGTTAAAGAAAAAGATTATCGCAGGTGCTGCCTTGGATGTATTTCAAAATGAACCCATAGGCACTTCAAATCCTTTAACAGAATTAAAGAATGTGTTAATGACCCCTCATATTGGAAGTGCAACCATAGAAACTAGAAGAGAGATGGCAGAAATAACAGTAAAAAACTTGGTGCTCTCACTGGCTAGGAAAAAACCAATCTATCAAGTTAAAGTTGAATCAGGTCATTTGGGTCGATTTTAATGCAACTGGTTCCCACTGGCTTTAGATCTGCAAAGTGAATCGATCCTTGTGGAATTTTACCTTCTTTCTGTAAAGAACCCAGTTTATCAACAAACATCTTCTTGTGGTTGTCACATGTGACTCCAACCATATATTCGTCATCCTTAGATTTTATTGAGATGACAAACTCTGGTGGCATTGGACAATCTTGTCCATTTTTCCTAATAGAGCAATGTTCCGGGAACACAATTTTGTTGCATTATTTAATAATATTAAGTTTGGTTGAAATATGTGCAACCGCATTCTCTTTATTCTACCAAAACTACACCAAGTATGAGTCTTTACGAAGTATGCAATAGGATAGACTGTAGTCATCCCAGACACGATCATTTTCCTCATGGGTATTGTATCCATGTAAATTCTGATGGAAAAAAATGCGATTGCAGAGAGTTTAACACTATAGTTTAGATTTTTTTTAGATTAAGCACTTTGAATGTCATCATTTTCAGTACCAGATCTATGGAAGATCTTGTCAACAAAGCAAATAACAAGGTATAATGCCGTAGGCAACTAATCTAATTCATAAGCCAAAACGAAATTCAGCTCAAAATATTAGAGGCATATAGTCGTGATGTTGGTCGTGGTGTAGCACGCCTTGATTATGAATCAATGGATGTTCTTGGAGTATCCAGCGGTGATATTGTAGAAATTACTGGAAAAAGAAAATCTGTTGCAAAGTGCCTTCCTCTTTATACATCAGATGAAGGAAAAGGAATAATCAGAGTAGACGGACTTGCTCGAAACAACACAGGAGTGGCAGTAGGAGACATGGTCGTGTTGCGGAAGATAAAGGCGGTTGTAGCAGAAAAGATCATAGTTGCGCCACTTGATGCGATGCCACCAATAGATGAAAGATATCTTACAGATTCACTAGAAAACATTCCTTTGGTAAAAGGCGACAATATCATGGTGCCCTACTTTGGTGGCAGACTTACATTTCAAGTCATTGGGGTAACACCAGTAGCAGGCGCAGTAATTGTAACTTCAAAAACAGTATTCCATATTGCTGAAAAAGAGGAGAGCTTACGTGGTGTACCACAGGTAGCATATGAAGACGTTGGCGGTATGAGTGATGAGCTTAGAAAAGTTCGCGAGATGGTTGAGCTGCCAATGAGGCATCCGGAAATTTTTGAAAAGCTCGGCGTTGAGGCTCCAAAAGGCGTATTACTTTACGGAGTACCAGGAACTGGAAAGACGCTTTTGGCAAAAGCAGTGGCAAATGAAACCAACGCCCATTTTACTAGCATTTCAGGTCCCGAAATTATGAGTAAATTTTATGGAGAAAGTGAGGCAAGGCTCAGGGAGATCTTCAAAGAGGCACGAGAAAAATCTCCCTCCATTATTTTCATCGATGAAATCGATTCTATTGCTCCAAAACGTGAAGAAGTAACTGGCGAAGTAGAGAGAAGAGTAGTTTCCCAAATGCTTGCACTTATGGATGGACTTGAGGGAAGAGGAAAAGTAATTGTAATTGCAGCAACAAACAGACCAAATGCGTTAGATCCTGCTCTTAGGAGACCCGGTAGGTTTGACAGAGAAATCGAGATTAGAATACCAGATAAAAAGGGAAGGCATGAGATACTTTTGATACATACAAGAAACATGCCATTAAGTGATGATGTAAACTTGGAAAAGCTTGCAGCAATAACTCATGGATTTGTAGGAGCTGATTTAGAATATCTCTGTAAAGAAGCTGCAATGAAATGTTTGAGAAGATTATTGCCAGAAATTAATTTAGCAGATGAAAAGATTCCGGTTGAAACTCTTGAAAAACTTGTTGTAAATGACGAAGATTATAGGTTCGCATTACGTGAAGTTACTCCTGCTGGAATGCGTGAGGTCTACATTGAAAAACCTGACATAAAATGGGACCAAATTGGAGGATTAGAAAATGTAAAGCTCGAACTACAAGAAGCAGTAGAGTGGCCTATGAAATATCCTCTATTTTATTCAAAACTTGGATATAGAACACCACGTGGAATATTGCTTCATGGACCAAGTGGAACTGGAAAGACACTTTTGGCAAAAGCAGTGGCAACAGAAAGTGAAGCTAATTTTATCTCAATAAAAGGACCTGAGCTCTTATCAAAATGGATCGGTGAATCAGAACGAGGAATAAGAGAGGTATTTCGAAGAGCAAGACAGGCCTCACCATGTGTTATATTCTTTGATGAGATTGATTCTATTGCTCCAACAAGGGGGATGGGAGAAACTGCAGTTACAGAAAAAGTTGTCAGCCAACTTCTCACAGAACTTGATGGTATCGAAACTCTTCACGGTGTGGTAGTTATCGCTGCAACAAACAGAGCAGACATGATAGATAG
>JBAVVB010000121.1:0-6813 GCA_049697075.1 Nitrosotalea sp. | reverse complement strand
TTTGCTGGGGAATCTTCTTGTCAAATACATGTTGCAATGATATTTCCAAGAAGTGATCCTTAGCTGTTTCTATCAAACTGATTTTGTAATGTAATCAAAATGGTCTGGAATTATGCCCAACCCTCAGATATTTTATGTCGTTTCTTGCCACGTTTTTTCACAATTTTCTTTTGAATTTTTGGAGATTGTCTAGTGGCCAACACTTTATCGCTCCCATCCTACTACAACACGAATCTTAATAGAAATATCTGTAACCTCGTTGAACATGTTTGTTAACTGGCATCATTTACTCCACACCATTTGAGACAGCACAGTAATGTATTTGATAGTCCAGATACTTGTATGGTACAGTTGTAATGTCTTGATCAGCACATAGTAAAATTTTCACACCATCACACCCCAACTCTTGGAAACTAGTACCGGATAATACTTAAAAACTTTCAAGGTTTTCAGAATTCTTTTTATGTACCGGATAATACTATATACCAACAATAGTTACTAGCATTCTAGCACCATTGTACCTAGTAGTATCTAGTTTGTTTAAACTAGACAAAAATCATCTAAAATACATATTTGATATTTTGTTCAATAAATGGAATTTTTCGCAAGAAAACCACGTGAAAACACGGACAAGGTAGGAATTACTGCCATAGTAATTGACGATGACTTTGACACCGCCTCTGTTCTTTCAGAGTTTTTGCAAATAAAGGGCATTTCTGTAATTGGAAAAGGATACGACGGATCACAGGCAATCATGATGTACAAGAAACTCTTGCCAGACGTTGTATTTTTGGATGTGATGATGGAAAATCATGACGGATTTTACACATTAGAAAAGATAAGAAAGATCGAGCCGAACGCCATTGTCATATTGATAACAGCCGACCTGACAGAAGAGACTCGGAAAAGATTGCTTGCACTTGATGCATCTGCCATAATCTACAAGCCTTATGACATCAATGAAGTAATTTCTGAGACAAACAAGCTGGTTCTCAAGCTAAAACAAGAACTACTCGAAGATATCGCAGCAAAAAAGACCCTACTCGAAGAGCTAAATGCAATACTTGAGATGCGTTTGACTAAATCAAAAATTGATGAAATTCGCAAGATTCAGTATTTCAATAAAAAAGAGAAATTAACCTGAGCTCACATTCTCATCGGTTCAAATCCAACTAGGATTTACTAGCTAAAATGATCCAATCCTTTAGGAACGGGTTTTGTATGTCTGCGTAAAAAATGAACTTCTAGGCCCTCACTTGTATAGAAAACTAAACCGCATTCTTTACAGGTATGTGACATGAAATCAATTGTTCTAGTTTTGATTTAATGGATACTATTGAAGTACAGTTGACTTTGAGTAAAGACTCTTACAGGTCTGAATCCAATTTATGACAGATTAACAGCATCTCTACTTGATCTCAATGTAAAATATCACATAATGAAGCATGAAAGATTACATATAGAGACCGTGGATTGCAGACTTTTCCCTCTACGTGGTTTTGTGGTATCGTTCCACGGTTTCTATTTGCAGTTCTTATACATTAGATGAATATATTCAACAGTATGTTTAGTTCAAACATACTTTACAACACAAAAGACAAATTAATTATTTTATTATAAACAAACACAGTCTTTTGTATCCAAATCTACAATCTATAATGCAGATTCTCTACCGGCGGAAGTTCTAGGGTCAAACCCTCAGAACAACCGCCAATTGAGTCTGTTATTTTTTCACAATATCATAATTTGAATACCATATTTTTGGATTAGAAAGGGCGAAGATTTGTATTTTCACCGTCTTTTGCGTGTCATTATCTTAAAAGCAGACCACATCATTATTGAGAAAGATATTACCGCAGGTATGACTAGAACTCTATATTTAGAAACTAGATGGGTATGTGACGTTTTATCCGAAATTTCAAACCCTGCCAAGATGGCCATACTAGCAACAAAAACAATAAGAATAATTTTAAGAAAGATAGCTTTCCGTTTTTGCATTATTGTTTATTGTTTGCATGCATTTTGAATAAGGGTGATCCATTTGTTGTCACCTTCTACCTTAATTCCACAAGCTTCTGGAGACATTTTACCTTCATTGACAAAGAGTAAAAATGGTTTATCCCCGTATCACTCATAGAAAATTCTATTGTCGTAAAACTTTAGAAGATTAGAAAATAATCAAATTCAATGAATACCGTAATGATGGTTGGAATCTGTCTGTTGATAGTATTCTCTTGTTCCAATCTTGTTTTTGCACAAAAAGATCTCACAAATCCCAATATTACCGCCACGACTGACAAATCATCCTACATCTTTGGCGATACAATTGTAATTTCTGGCACTGTCAAAACTGTTCTACAGGGAAATACTATAACCATTCAAATTTTAGATCCTTATAGTAATTTAATTCAGACAGCACAGACAAGCGTTGCTCAAGATGACTCTTACGTAGGCGCTATGGAGATAACCGGCACGGGATGGAAATCAAGCGGTGTTTATACAGTTCTAGTTCAATACGGTTCTGAAATTCAAACACAAACAACTTTTGCATTTACGGCAACAACGGTTCCTGTCAATGATACATTCCAAGTACAAATTCCAAATAATCGCCAGATCTTTAATGTGCCATATACAATATTCGGAGGATCAGTAACAAACATGTCTGTTAATGCCTTGAATCCTTCTCTGACTGTATCCGTACTACCAGTCAATTACGGCACGATTACACTTTTGCTTCCACGGTCTTTGCTTGATGCAAAGACAAGTAATGGTACGGACGAACCGTTTACTATCTTAATTGACGGCATACAAATTATACCACAAAAAGAACAAGTGACTTCAAATGATAGAACTTTGTCAATACAGTTCATACGAGGAGACAAAAATATCCAAATTATCGGTACCAGTGTGGCATCTCAAAATAATTCTACTATTAACACACCAAGTACAAATTTGACCACAAATCAACAACCATCTGCACAAATCACTAACATGTCAAAACCTATTTTGGCAGTACCTGAATTTTCTAATGGAATAATCCCACTCATAGCTGCATTAATCGCCGTGGTTATACTTGCAAGAACTACGCTTAGACAAACAATTAGGGCGCGATTCTAAAATTTTACGACAAGCGTCATATTTTCATGTGTAACCCGTAGAGGTTCTATTTTAAAAAAAAGTTAAGAGATCGGTCTAATGAAAATGCGTGCATTTACATGGACCGTTGGGAGTTGTTCCTGTGCATACACCATCAGACGGATGCTGCCCTTCATAATGATCGCAGTCGGTTTCACTACATCTGCCGGGGTTATCCATAAGTCATAGTAGTACGGTACAATGATTTAACAATTCCTATTCATTTTATCAAGTTTCATCTTTTGAAAGATTTTCTAGAAATTATGTACAGTACAAAACTTAACTATCATGGATTACACATATGGTATCATGATACCGTTGAACATTCTAGATAAGGGACACTCTACAAGTTCAGAACAGCATCGTTCTGGCAAAGAAGATCTCAGGGTAGTTCAAAAAGAGCTAAAAAAACTCGGAATCAAGCCCACTCCTCGTGCCACAACTCTGTCTCTAGAAATTATTCAAATGATTCATCCATGCATTACAAGATACGGTAAGAAGGAAGCCAAAAACTATCTAAAATATCTAGGAGATGAAAAAATTCTAGGCACTATCTCAGGTGGAATTCCCTCTCCTGAATCCTCTACTTCTATAATCACACCCGCACTTGTTTCCTTGCTTCTTACTGTTATTTTTCCAACGTCTCCCATTGCTTCAATGGCATTGGTAAAAAGATTCATGAATACAACTTGAATCTTGTGAGGATCGCACCTGCAGACAACGTCATTCTCTGGCAATTGTATGGATATAGTACCTGGTTTTTGGACCAAGCTTGCTGCATCATTTAAAATTTCATTTAGCGATTTTTTTTCTAATTCTAGCGTTTCATCCCTAATGAAATTCATGAGATCTCCAATATGGACAAGCATGGAATCTGAAGCCTTTTTGATGGTTTCACTTTTTGCAACAATGTTTTCATTGCCATCTTTTTTTGCCAGGATATTGATAAGGTCCGCGTTCATCATCACGACATGAAGGGGATTTCGCAGATTGTGGTTCATTTGAGATATCTTCTCTCCAATCAATACAAGCTTGGTAGACTGTTTTTTTTCTTCTCTTAGGTGTTCGTTTAATTCCTCTAGTTTTTTCACCAGACTGAGTACCTCTTTGTGTTGGTTTTGCAGCTTTTGATTATTTTCCTCCAAGGTTTTTCTGATATCATAAATATCAGTTATGTCTCTTAGAGAGACAGTTCTTCCTGTCACTTTGCCATTATAATCATAGATGTTTGTACCGCTAAGCAGTGCTGGAAATACAGTCTTGTCCTTTCTCTTTAACCATATCTCTTTGTTTGTTACTTTACCACTGGTCTTCCACTCTTGGAATTGTGACGACATCTCAGTCAGACTATCTTCTGCCGTATGACTTAGGATAGACGCTCCTATAATTTCGTCTCTAGAGTATCCAAGACTTTCTGCGTAAGATTCGTTGCAATCGGTAATGACTCCATCTAGGTCTACAGTACGTAAAAGATCCGGCGAATGTTCATACAAGTTTCGATATTTTTCTTCCAGTTTGCTAACTTCAGTAAGATCCTTTCCTGTTACTAGATATCCTTCTATGTTTCCTGATTCATCGCTTAGCCTTGCGCCACTCCAAATGGAATAAAATGTTGACTTGTTTTTTCGCAGCGCCTCAAGTGGGACATTTAGTTTGATACCATCTGTTACTAGTTGCGTAAATGCTTCAACTGCTCTTTTGCTATCTCTGTTAGATACCATTTCAACTGGACCAATCTTTCCAATTACTTCATTTTTATCATATCCAAAGCTCTCTGTAAGATGATGATTACAATCGAGGATCTTTCCATCTTTATCTAATATTGCTAGCATATCTGGCGTGGTTTCAAACAAAAGTTTTACAATCTTTTCATTTCTGACAAGCCGCGTTGAGTTCATAATATCATACGTTGTTCCTTACAAATAATTTTTTCCATCTAGTATAGTCTTACATAGTGGATCTTTAGAGTGTATGCTTTGAACAATGATTCAGAACAAACTACTGAACTTTGTTTAAATCATGTAGAATGACTAATATTTTTTGATTTTCCAAAATACGGGACTGGGTTTGCCATCAACTTACCACAATCTCACTTACTTTCAAGCAGGTTACTTTCCAATTTATATACTTACTTTTCTATACTAACTATAAGAAAGTAATATGGAATGCAAATCAGGAACGTGTGATACCGAAGAACATGCAACGTGTTCATGCAATTGCTCTGAAATGGAATGCAATGACTGTGGTTGTGGAACAGCTGATCCTGTAAAAATGTCAATGGAGATGCTACACAAGGCATTTCATGATGCAATGTACCAAGTCCATGTAGAACGACTCAAAAAGAGAATAGATGCAAGTTTTGGGCCAGGATTGGACAAGGCTGCAGATGCCATGATTGAAACGGCTGGCAAAGTCTGGCAATCAATGCTGGTGCAGGCAGAGGGTAAAAAAGAGCTTGAATCAAAGTTGCAAAAGATATTTTCCGAAACAAGTAGAAGATAGAATCACTTCCCCCAAACAAAATCTTCTACTTGCTTTTTTTAATTCTGGTTCTGTAAGACTAAAAATAATTTCTTAGTATGATTGAGAGTCAAAAGTAATCGTCTAGTGCGTTTTCTGTGAGAGGCTGGGCGTCGTATCCCATCTTAACCAGATCTGACGCAAACTCTTCTACAAATCCATGCACGGTATAGATTTTTTCTGGCGCACATCTTTTTACAAGTTGCACTAGTTCGTTGTAATCACAGTGGTCGCTCAAAGGTATAGAATAGTCATGCTGCCTTGCAAATGCAAATCTTGGCGATTGCGCCCATCCGCTAAAGCCAATTGTTATTGCGTCATACTTTGATTTCATGTGTTGCACAAAACTGTTTTTTCCGCTCATGTTTGGTGCAATCATAAGCCATGGCTTTTTGTCCAAGAGTCCCGTGCTTTCTGCCTGCGAGTGTCCCGGAGAATCAGGCAAGTCTACGCCAAACCTTCTATAGACATCATTTACTTTTTTTACAGAATCGTGATAGTATGGCGCCCAGTGAGAAAATAGGCATGATAGAATCTGGGCTTTTCCAAGCTCATACCCCAAAAGAATCACGGGTTTTCCTCTAGAGTACATGTCAGATATTATTTCATTTACGCGCTTTACGGTATCTTCCACTTTTGGAAAGACGTACTCTGGCATCCCAAATGTGCACTCTGTTATCAGGACTTTGCATTTTGGAACGCTTGCGCCCTTCATGAATGCACGCTCGCGTGTGCTAATATCTCCAGTGTAAAAAATGCCATCGCCAAACAAGAGACCCTTTGCTCCAAGAATATGGCCTGCATCAATTAGTGAAAAATCCTCATACTCTTCAGTATAGTTCTCAATGGAATATCCCCGCAGTTTTGCAATCTCACTTGTCTGCTGCGATGTCAAGACCAGCCCCCCATTTTGCCTGTGAAGGTGGTCTAAATGGGCATGAGAGACAAACGTGATGCCGTCGTCTGTTCCTTTTTTTGGATCAAGGTGTATCTTGGCACCGTTTTGCCCTGATACAAAAATACCATTAGAGGTCATCTTTACAACTTGTCTCAAATTGAGATTTCAAAGAAATACATCTGATTTAAGTTACAAGATTGATCCGGTGTTACATCTAGTCTAAAGCAAATCAAACACGATCTTTTTTGATCCTAGAGAAG
>JBAVVB010000120.1:0-7647 GCA_049697075.1 Nitrosotalea sp. | reverse complement strand
GGGTTATAATGTGAAAGAATTTGCGAGCATTCCATTATTTCTTTTACTGACAACAAAGATCCAAGACTAAATCCAATTCTCAACATGCATCCCTCTATTGTAAGAAAGACGCATACTGAATTGATTGCATTTTAGTGGTACATTCAGCAATATCTTTGTGTGAATCAATTGAATGCCAAAACGCTTTGTCATATCTAGTTGCGTACAAACTTCCCATTTTGGCAAGTGCCGGAAAAGCAGTATTTTCAATATTGCCAGAAATCGGGAGCATGCTTATGACTTTATTTTGAAGATAATAGACCCCCGCATTCATCCAGTAGTTGAACAATTCAGGTTTTTCCTCAAACTTTTCAATTTTTTCCCCATTAAGATTTACTATGCCAAAGCTTGTTCTCAATGGCATTACTGCGATCGAATTAGGTTTCTTTTTTAGCCTACTCAAGTCCAAATTAGTTATAACATCCCCGTTTATTACAAAGAAATCATCATTGCCAATATACTTACGGGCTTTACGTATCGCGCCTCCAGTGCCAAGAGGAGTTTTTTCCACAGAAAAGTTTACTTTTACACCAAAATTTTTAGATTTTAAAAAACTGATCAATTGTTCTGCGCGATAACCTGCACATATAACGAATTCGTTGACTCCAAATTTTTTGAAATATCGTATTTGCCATTCTATTATAGGCGTACCATCCACGGGCAGAAGCGGCTTTGGGAGATAATCGGTCAACGGCCTTAATCTCTTCCCCATCCCACCAGACAGAATTACTGTCTTCACATACAGACAGTCTATAACTTGGAATTAAAAGATTTGGAAAGCTACAAGTAAAAACATCAATTGTTTTGCCATACTCACAATTAGATTTTCTTCATTGTCGTATAGTATGAATAGTCAAGTTTGTAAAAATTGCATTTCAAATTAGACGATATCGTTACAAGTAAAGAGGATTAGTCGAACCTTTTAAAATATCTAGATTGGATTTTTTTCTTTTTTTGTGTTTTCCGTTAGATAATAATGCAGTTCAGTATAGCATTCAACACAGTATTCTTGATCATCTGTATGTTCACAGTCATACACTTTCTTGGTCTCTTGCCTACACTTTGCGCAAATGTGCACGTTTTATCATGACGTCACTCGTGTTTGAAGATTTGGTTCATTAGATCAGGTACAGAAATTTATGGTATGCCTGATCTTCTTGATCTTTTAATTTTAAGACCGCCCAGAAATATTATTACAATTCCTATGCCCAACACGGGTCCAAAATCTCGCATAGTTTGAATATTTTGAGATTGACCTCCAGATATTGCCAAGATTACGCCTGTACCAACAATAATCATGGCACCACCAATGATTATTAGAATTCCAAGTGTGCCTGATGGTTCTTTTCTGGTAATGAAAAATGATGCTATCAGCATCACTGATGGTATTATTCCAAAGATAGCTCCTCTAGATCTATCATCCATCGGAAGAAAGCCGGTCATTCCATTTGAACTCGCTTCAGGACCTGCCACAATAACATCAACGCCGTAAATCGCCAACATTATTATCGAGATTATTGACATCAAGATAGCAGCTTTTAGAGCCATAACCTAGCTAACTTTGGAGAGGTAATAAACTTTCAACGTGTTTATGCTAGTTAAAAATACCAGTTGGTCTAATGTAAAGTTCTAAAGAGATTAAAGATAATGTCACCATACACAAGCTGAATGACAAATCCAAAAGTAATGTAGATCATGTACGGTATACCTGGTGTTACCCATGTATCTTGAGACGAACAGAACTCAGCATTATCGGCATTTTTTAACGAAAAATCAAGCTTTCTATTATCCCCATCATGTGTTTCAATTGAAAAACTAAACTTTGGATTTTTTGCTTTGTAGCCTAGAAATAATGCAAGTATCTTGTTACGTTTGGTTTCATTATCAAATCCATCAAAAATATTCTCATGTTTTGCCAGAGATATTAAATTTCTCAAAATATTAAAAAGAATTGGGATTATGGAAAGTACTACAGAGTTAGTTAATACGGTGAATGGCGTGATTAGTCCATTTGAAATTGAAAATTCAGGAACTAAAGCAGCAAGTACAACAAGTCCAAATGCATCGGCACCGCCAAAAAAACCCAACCTCCAAATTACAACCACCACTGGAGCAATAATTAGAGAAATGCCTACATTTGTGAGTAAATGTACCATGTCAGATGAAAAGAAAATCAAAACAACCGATATACCGCCAAATATAGCCCATAAAAAATCACTAATTTCTCTATTTTTAAGATCAGAGTAGGTAGCATAACCAAGCATTGATAAGGCTAAAACAACCCGTATACTATCCACATTGCCTTCTAGTACCATTAACAATGAATTATCAGATCCTCAATAAATCCAGAGATCTCAAAATTATTTACTGAGCGCCTGAAATATTTGAAGCTAAAAGGACGATATGAAACATATGTAAAAATAGGAAAACCTAACATATTGTTCAAAAACTCGAGTTTATTGCGAAATGCAGTTAAGTTTCTACCAGTCAGAAGTTAAGCACTGATATTGTTAATTTTATTGGTATGACTGATTTTCAACAATTTCTAGTCAACGACTAATCTTTGGAACTAGCATGACAGTCAACACATGTAATGAGAGACAAAAGTACGGTTCGTTTATGATTTATGATGAAATATCATTCACCAATAATGTTGATGTTGCAGTTAGATATAGATCTGCATTAAAAGTAGATTCACACTAATTTAATCCATCATTAGTTAAAATGAACCTATTAGATATTGCACGCACTTTACAGATAACGGTTGATCAGAAATCTAAACATGTACCTAACATCTAATTCGTGGGTTTTATCAGTACGATAAGAGATATTCAATTCTAATTAGTAAATTATTGCATTTACATTATTCGTCATATTACAATGAAAATCGTTCTAAATTTTGTGTAAAAATAACAATCAAACTCGCATTTTTTCGCTGTCTTTTATAACAATATCGGATTAACGTTTGTTTATTTTGTACAAACATCTTCTCATATCCCTCATACTGTTGTAAACTAATGAGATGAATTTACTCTCATTCCACCATAAAGACGATTCTGCCTCCAGAGTCAAAAGAGATAGACTGTCTATTGGCTCACTTGAACCGATCTTCTTATATATGAATATGGATCAGATCGGATCTTCAATGATCTGCATGGCAAAACCCGCGTCTAGTCATAGCATTATTAAATTTATGCCTAATTCTCATTATTATGAAAGTGTAAGGACTTCATATGAAATGCATGCAGATCAAGCCATAACCACAGGAGTGATTTCGATTTGAGTATTGAAGAAGATCTGATTTCCACACTCAAATATTTTGGTTTGGAGGGTGACGACGCAAAAATTTACCTGGGATTATTAAGAACAGGAGAGGTGACAGTTGGCAGTTTGTCTGCAAAATTAGATGTGGACAGAGGTAAGACATACAGAGCATTGAACAAACTGAGAAATTTCGGGCTAATTACAACGACATTATCCAATCCTACAATATGTAAAGCAGTAGACCCACAAGAAGCACTAAAAAACATAATTCAGAAAAAACAAGACGAAATCATAACAATGGAGAAACTTTCAAGACAACTAATTACAAACTTGGATGAATTAAAACGACCTACCCCTGCAACTGAATTATCCTCTTTTTCAATAATACAAGGACGATCAAACATTTATTCACGCATAGGTAAAATGATAACGGAGTCTACAGATGTCGTATATATTGTGACCACCGTTGAAGACATCATGAGAATGTATCACACTGCCATACCTGAAAAGATAAAAGAACGTATCAAAAAAGGAGGCGAAGTAAGAATAGTAACAGAGATTGAAAACAAACAAGCCATCCAGCTTGTTAATAGATTGGGGGCCAGTGAAACAAGACTTGGAAAACTTCCTTCCAAAGGAAGAATTGTTGGAGAAAAAGACAAACAGATCATCATGTCAGGATCAATGAAAGGCTCTATGGATCTAAACGATGACACAGATTCAATTGTTCATACGAATTCCATAGAAATAGTCAACAACATATACAGTCTATGTTCACACTTGTGGAAAAAATCAAAACCTCTAGAAGTTGCATATCAATCTACCTGATATCTTTTCTTTTTTGTAGATTAATTTAGTTTATTCACGTTATGCGCGGTAATACATAAAATTCGTTCAAAAAAATCATACAGTATCTTATATGAGAATTTTCTTTATAAAAACATGTATTGAGAAGATTATTGATAATAGTAATTCTCATTGTTGGTCTTGCAACAATTAAATCGTATGCTGAGGATACATCTACCTTTGGAGTTAGACTCATACCAGATAAGATGATTGAAAACTCAAATGGAACTTTGGAGGTATATGCGCTTTACAATGGACATGTCTCTCCTATAAAAATTCAAAACATGGTATTTTCTTCTACAGACTCCACCGTAGTTCAAGTTGTCAGGGTGGAAGATAACGATACAAGTTTCATAACTCATATAGAAATCAGAGCAGATAACCCAGGTACTGCAAACATAGTACTTGCCGCACCAGGTTTTTCATCTCAAGAATTCCCCATTACAGTGTATAGTGACGAATCTGCTCCAACTAGCTTACTCATCAAAGCCACGCCCTCGTCATTTTCAATCAATGGACCAAAGACAGGGTATTTTTCAGTAGAATTAGCAAATAGTGACGGCCTTCCAGCAACTGCGGAAACAGATATTCCGATTACGGTTGCAACAACTGACAACAGTACTCTTAGTTTAACTACGTCTCATCTGATTATAAAAAGCGGTCACTACTACACAATAGGACGGTTTGAAATAGGTCAGACAGGTTCAGCCAAGATATTTGCATCTGCCTCTTCATTTCAGTCCGTAAGTACGGCAGTTACCATAACTTCTACCAACACGCCAACTATTCAGGCCTATGTGTATCCTACAAAGATTAATGATTTTGCAGGGTCAATTGCATACGTTGTGGCACAACTAAAAGATAATTCGAATAATGAAGTGGTGGCAAATCAAGACATCCCTATTTCAGTATTGATATCAAATGCAACAGCTACAGGCTTAGTTAACACCAGTCCCCAAGACCAACTCATGAGTTCCAACACTCCATTGATCATAAAGAAAGGAGATTATGAGGGATATACCACAATCGAAATAAAAGCTGGTTTAGTTGGAACATTCAACATAGGCCTATCTGCCCCCGAGGGATACAGCGTATCAAATCATACGGCATGGCCTGCAGATTGTATAGAGCTTACAGGCTGTGTTGCACCAGATACTACTACATATTTTGCAACTCCTGTACAGTTAACAACAGTTACATCACAGTTTCTTGATGATAAATCTGCAAAGCTCGACATGTTACCCATACTGGCAACTGGAAATAATGAATTAATAGGAATAATGCATTTAGAAGATCCTCAAGGCAATCCAGTTATTGCAAGCAGAGATCTCCAAATCGAGGTGGATTCTTCAGACTCAAATTACATTTCAGTGGCTCCTGTAGACATGGCAAGAGGCCAAGGATCTGCATTAGTCTTTGGCAAGGTAGGAAACACCGCTCCACCACCATCTGCCGTCTCAGGAGCAGCTGGATTGCCATCTGTAATACCACTACATGTTATTACTTACAATGATACAATTGTAGAAGCGGCAATAAATGCATCTTCAGTGAATTCTCTCAATCTTGTTGCAAATTCGCTGGTATCAAAAGCGTTGAGCCAATCAAATTTCCCTTTGGCTTTATATTTAGTGGATTCATCTGGCGCATTAACATATTTTCCAAGTGATTATACCCCCACCATATTACCTAATGACTATTTTAGTGTTGAACCTAAAAAAATATCAAATGGAGATTCTATAGATTTGTTTAATGCAAAATCATTGAAGGATGGATCCACAACTCTTAATATAATTACAGGCGGGTATCCAACCAGCCTTGCATTAAGTTCTGTCAGTTCATCTCCCGCAATGGCAAATTTGGATTATCCCAATCCTTTGCTTGCCAATTTTACCAATCTTATGGATATGCAAGTTTTTGATTCAAATTTGAATCCAAGATATACCGATGAAGATACCAACATGAGATTAGTTTCAAGTAATGATTCTGTCATACTACCGCCATCAAATATAACCATCTCCAAAGGAAATTACTATTCCAATTTTGATGTAATTCCAAAGTTGCCTGGAAGTGCCACAGTCTCAGTAATAGCAAACAACTTACCACTTGCAACATACCAAGTTAATGTTGAAAGTATGGCACCAACCGTAACCATCAAGTCTCCAAAAACGGTTCTACCAGAGGAAACATTCTTTGCCAATGTAACGGCACAAAGATATGGAAAGCCTCTTCCAGACATGAATGTAGATTGGAAAGCAATCGGAGCAAGCATACAGAGTTCTGATAAAACAACAAACCAAAATGGTGTTGCCAGCATATCGCTCATGTCAAACTCTACTGGAATAATTAACCTTGATTCTGTGGTATCAGGTTCAGGATTCAACCCTACGGAGATCAAAGATTTGATTAAAATAAATTCAACCCAAGTTGTGACAAATAGCACTAACGCCACATCTGCTTCTACGCCATCCAATTTCAAATCGTTCAAAATCAATGGAGTAGATCCTTTACCTTTTGCAGTGATGGGAACGGTAGCAGCTGGAGGAATTCTAATAAAGAAGAAGAGCATCCATTTGTTAAAGAGAAACTCGGCAAATACAACCAATATAAAAAAATAGAATTTAGAAATTAACTAATAACATAAATACCATATGTTAGGTATATTCAAGTAATTTTTCTGTTGGTACAATAAAATCAGACACAAGTCTGTTCAATGTGAACATACGAGAAAATATCATTCCAATTCCTCAATAGAAAAACATGCTTCTCGTGATCTCTACAAATGTGGCATTTCAGCGTATTTCAGTTGTGATTTAAAATGAATATTGATTTCATGTTTAATTTGAAGAATAAACTACATCTGAATGATACTGTTAAAACAACTAGAGAACGCATATTATTTCCATCCGCGAGCAATCAAAAGAATCTGCATCTGAATGAGTGTACGATAGAGGACATCTTGCCACATTTACTTGTATATTCATCAATTGCTACGATAGAAAACAAAGAAAAGATGTGGGTGGCCACTTCAATGCTTGTTAGATTTCTAGAAACATTTACAAATAATTTGGTTGCAATGGAAAACGATATTCCAGTTGGGATGCTGGGAGGACAAGAAGTCATTAAAGAGTTTTCAAAAAATCCAGATCATTCCTTCTTCTCAGATCTAACAGTTCAAAATGTAATGAATAGGAATCTGTATGTGGCTTCTCCCACTACTAAAGTTAATGATTTACTTAAAAAAATGCAACACATACAAAGAGATTTTGCCTTGGTTCAAAATGAAGACGGGAATTATTCTACTGTTTCGGCAAGACGTTTGTTAGAAGTAGGCGTACTATGTGATACACGTATGAGAGTTTCGGATATGCCTCTCAAGTTAGTTCCTACTTTTAATCGAGATGACACCATTGGTACAATCATAACACAGATGATTCAAAACGATACAGAAGTTTTAGTACTAGAAAATACTCCTCAATTTGTCAATACTCAAATAATATT
>JBAVVB010000119.1:0-4867 GCA_049697075.1 Nitrosotalea sp. | reverse complement strand
CCTTTCTGCTGCTCCGTAGACGCTGGCATCATGCAGTATCTGACCCCAGGTGGGAAAAGTCGGATCTCCTAGCCCCAAGAAGCTAAGTCCCGCCTCGGTAGTTATTGCTGCTGGAACCGAGATTGCGATGCTTGCAAATGTATAAGGAAGAAGTTGCGGCAGTACATGTTTGAATATTATCTTAAAGTCTTTTTGTCCCATGAGTTTTGAGGCCTCAATGTATTGCAATGTCTTAATCTGCATGGCCATGCTTCTTGATACCTTGGCTATCCCTACCCAACCAAATATTACCAAAAACCCCACTATGAGAAATATACTGTTTCCAATTGTCACTGCCAAAATAATTAAGAGTGGAAGCGCTGGCATGGCGTATATGATATCATTGAAACGCATCAGTGCCTCATCAGTAGTTTTTCCCTTAAAACCAGCATATACGCCATAGACAAGTCCCAACATTACAGAACCTATTGAGACAGTAATTCCAATGAAGAGTGCCAAGGGGGTTCCCCATAAAATCCCAATTGCCAAGTCACGCCTCAATTCGTCTGTACCCATGAGCCCATATGCTTTACCACCTAGAACGAATGTTGATTGATCAGGTGTAATATTACCATCTACGTCATAGATCTTTGCCTTGAAGATATAATGCCCCTTTAATGCCTTGTTTTGGTCAGGGTCTGAAAAAACAAGATTCTGTGAAGGAAGAGCAGTAACAGGAAATGCGAATAAAATATTATTTTCAAGGTTCTTTTTCATTGAATCATCTGTAGAAAATAGCATTCCACTAAACACTGTTTCATTGTAAGATTGAGGTAATGATGTAGATATGAGAACTGAGCTTAGACCATCTGGTCGTGTTACCGATAGTTGCAATAATGGTGCACCAGTGTATCTAACAGAATATTGATAGATGAAATCGCTTGGAAATGAGTCATACTCATAGTCTACTGCAAAGACATCAGTTACGACAGATACATTTCCAGATTTTTGATAAGATTCCTGAGGTTTCAAAATCATGTGTTCTGGAATCTTGTTGGATAGAAAATAGTTTACCCAGACAGGAAGTGCAGATTTTGGATATGTGAGCCAACTTGCAGGATCATTCCACTCTTTAAAAGTCTCAGCTGGAATGGCAATAAAAGCAGCTATTGACATGCAAAATAGTACCACCAAAATCCCTATTCCTATTAGACCTATACCGCTGCTTGAGAATTCTTTCCAAATTTCTTTTGTAGAAAGACTCATTGTCTTCTTACCCTTGGATCAAAGTATCCATACAACATATCTGCCAAAAATATGCTAACAAGAAAGAATGCTGTCAAGACATAAGTTGCACCTATTATAACAGGCAGATCAAGAACACTTATCGCTTCATAATATAGCCTTCCCATACCAGGCCAGTCAAATACAGCTTCTGTAATTATCGCGCCTCCAAGAGAACCGGAAAGACTGAGAGCAAGAACAGTTACAATCGGAGGAGCAGCATTCTTCAATGCGTGACGATATAAGATTTTTTTCTTGTCAATTCCAGCAGTTTTCTTTGCCATAATAAAATCTTCTTGCAAAACACCGACCAGAAAGTTTCGAACAAGATAGGCCCAAGATCCAAATCCAATCAAAACAAGAGTGATTAACGGTAATGCCATGTGATACAACAAAGACGTAACGTATCCAGGGTCGGTCATAGGAATTGTAGGAGTTGCTCTTGCAGGAAATATAGGATAGACAAATGCAAACAAAAATATCATAATAAGGCCGACCCACCAAACAGGAAAACTGCTACTCACTATGGCAAAACCTGATGTTATCTTGTCAATTTTAGAGTTGACTTTGCTTGCAGCAATTGCGCCCAACAATATACCAAGTAGTGATACTATTGCAGTAGCGGTTGTAAAGAGAAGAATGGTGTTTGGAAGTCTTTCAAGTATTATGTCCTTGACATCAGAAGAACCTGTGTCACTTGTGAGAAACTTTGCATGACCAAAGTCTAATGTTAAAATTTTGTACATGGCAAGCCCAAGTCTTTGTGGAGTGTACCAAGGTTGATCAAGACCCAGTGCTATTACTCTCTGTTTGATCTGATTTTGAACATACGAGTTAAGTTGGTCTGGAGTCTTGAAGCTTGAGACTAGACTTTTATTGTTTGTTACCTGTTGCCTAATCTCTAGGGCCACACTCTGCTTCAATATTGCATCCATGTTAGAGCCAACAAGTGCAATTGTTATCAAAAGTGTGGCCATTAGCACACCAAACATCGTGATTGCACGTTTTGCAAGATATTTCTTGAACCCCACGATATTACAACTCCTGTTTTGAAGTTTGTTTTGCCTTTCTCTTCTTATAGACAAAAGCGATTGTCATACCTACCATTATCAAAGGAATTATCACAACATAGTTCTGACCATCAGTTGTGTTCTGCATTACAGCAGTAACGTTATCAGATGGAATTTCATATCCTTTTTCCATAGCAAGAAAACTAGTGCTAAATGTATCAGGTCTATATGCAGAGTCTGATACAGTGAATATTTGCAAATCATTTGCGCCAACAGTGAAATTCATTGTCTTTGTTGCGGGAACCACGATACTGAAATTCCCATTACCCGAATTTTGCATTCCGCTGTAGACTAGATTGCCCGGGGCATTAATGAAGTAATAATACACGTTAGAATCAGGTGTGACTGAAACTGGAATATCGAGATCTTGTCCAATTGTTACAACTGTTGGCACATTTACCTTTTCTATTTTTGGAAGTTGTACTTGTTCAAATTCCTTCCAATACCCTGCACCAAATGGGTATGTAGGATCATCAAACGATTTTAGTGATATAGTTCTTGCTTCTGGCAAATAGCTATCAAGATAGAACGGGCCATTACTTATCATTGCATTGTTGTGTTTATCTATCCATGATATTGAAGAATTGTATCTTAAATCACAGTAACTTGAATCAGCAAGACCTATCAATGCTTTTGGCACTATGTTGTCTTTCTCAAATTCTTGAAGATTAGATTCTATAATATTGGCATCTTTTGGTACAATTAATGATAACCAGTCAACATTTTTACTTATTGCGTCTGACCTTGAGAATGCAAGTTTTCCATCTGTGACTGACTTTTCCATTGCATACATTAACTCCCAAGGCATGTCAGGCCAGACCTGAGCAGAATCTGCAATCTCACGATCGTCAAAATGCCAATAATTCTGATACACCTCAATAGTATCATTATCAATAACTCTAACTCCTATCAGCGTCTTTGCAGCTTGATTTGCCTTTGGAGAATATTCAGAATCAAATGTCTCAGTTTGAGATGCTTGATCCCATCCCCATTGATAAAGAAAATAAATCCCATAAAGCACATCATTCATGTCCATAGGACGACCGTCATGCCAGTTGCTAAATTTCATATGATATGTTATCTTACTTGTAGATTGTATGCCTGGTCCAACTTGAATCCATTTTTGTTGCACTGGATCCCAACGAATTGCATCATTTGGAACATCAAGTTTTCCTAGAGGGCCTGCTGTCTTGACATCCCATGTTGTTCGCACAGGAATTGTAATCCCAGTATACGGATTTTTAGAGTCGCCAGGATCCATTACGGGTGCTGACATTTCTTGACTATACGAATCAGTAAATCCAGCTATTGGATTCCATGCACCTTGATAGATTTGCCCCACACCAATTTTTATCGTATCAGAGTTATCTCTTGAATTTATTGGAGTAAGTCGACTTGTAATACCAGCACCAAAATCATTTATTATTCCCTGAACTTGCTTGCCAGCAACGTATTGGTCTACTTGAGCTGCAAGAAAGATCCTAACTGATTCTTGTATACCATCAACAGCCCCATCATTTATCAATTCAGCACGAATTGCAGAAGAGGTAAAGTTTCCTACAAAGATTGCCTTTGATATAGAATCCAAAGAATTGTTTTCATAATTCCAATATCCCAGATTATTAAATCCCGGCATGTTTGAAAACCAAGGAGAATACATTTGGGCTACAATTACAGAATCATACCGTACAAATCCGCCAACGGTGTATGCTTCGGTATATATGTTCCACTCCATGTCTGCTGGATTTGACCCATATACAACTGAGAATGCCTTTGAGAGATCTCCATAATCAGGCTTTACTACAAATCCAATCTTTTGTAGTTGTGATGAGAGAATTTCTCCGATAGACTTTCTTACTTGATCATCGTTTCTGATAAAGATGGTAATCTCAATGGGTTTTGAATTATAGTACCACTTTCCATCTACTTTTTGTGCTCCTGCTTTTGTAAGTGCATCTGAAATCATTTGGTCTGCAAGTGACGGATCATATCGAAAGTTAAATGATTGAAGTTTACCCAGAATTAAAAGATAATCTGGATCATATGGCTTGTATGCCGATATCATCGGCGAACCATAACCATTTAGTATTTCATCTACGATCATGTTTCTATCTACTAGATAGTTTAGAGCATAACGAACTTCTCTTATTGAGAATGGATTGAATTTTTCAGAAGGAGCAGGATTTACAAGAAGACTGTATTCAGTACCGGTAGATTGGAATACGTTTAGATCTTGTCTTAGTTGTGGATCTATTCTATCTGATGGGATTGATGAATAGTAAATATCCAAGTTACCATTTTTTATTTCTTCTATTGCTGTGTTGGAATCAGAATATTGTATGAACTCTACTTTGTCGACATAAGTTCCTTTTTCACCAAATGAAACCTTTGCTCCCAGAATAAAGAGTGCTAGTATAACAACTAGCATTAATTTCATGATTTGCTTTGATTTGGACTGTATATAACCATCGCCTATTTATTTTAGAAAACAAATAATACAAAATAAAAAAATTTAATGCAATTCATTGCTATAC
>JBAVVB010000118.1:0-2053 GCA_049697075.1 Nitrosotalea sp. | reverse complement strand
AAACAGAGTATATTAAAGAAACTGAATCAGGGTACACATGTTTAGTAAAAAAGACTTAGAAACTCTAATTTGCTAATATAGTGGCATGTAATGATCTGTTAATTTATTAATACTTCTTTGATTATGTCACAGATTCTTTCTTGATCTTCTACGGTCAAGTCCTTGTGTAATGGGAGTGTAAGGGCGTTTTTGAAAAGTAATTCAGAATTTTCTAGTGAACCAACAGTTCTCAAATTCTTGTAGGCAGGTTCTAAGTGTAACGCATATGTTCCTATCTGACTTTGTATGTTGTTATCGCTGAGAGCTTTTCTTATTTTATCTCGATAATTCTGTTTTTTTACATAGCAAGTGTATGATTGAAAGGTTTGTCTAGTGCCTTTTCCTGTATATGCAGGTATTATTCCGTTTATCTTTGTTAATAATTCCTGATAGATTTTTGCTTTTGCAATTCTATCTTTAATGATGTTCTCAATTTTTTTCATTTGTACTAAACCTATGGCACTGAGAATATTTGATAATTTGTAATTAGTTCCAATAGATTCAAAAACAGAACCTTTGATGCCAAAATGTTTGAAGGAATAACATTTTTCAGCAATTGCATCATCATCTGTAGTTATCATGCCACCTTCTCCAGTTGTAATTACCTTTCTGGGATGAAAACTAAAACATGAATAATCAGCTAACTTTCCTACAAACTCAGAACCTATCTTCGCACCAAGACTACATGCTGCATCCTCAAGACACTTCAATCCAATCTCTTTGGATTTTTTATAAATTTCTGGTTCCAAAGGTACTCCTGCCCAAGAAACAGGAATAAAAACACTCATTGATTCATCATAAGCTTCTTCTAAGATCTCTTTTGTCATGTTCATGTTTTCCAAATCGACATCTACCAGGACAGGTTTTCCACCAGCTAGTATGACCGCCTCTGCAGTTGCAGGATATGTGTAATCAGGAATGATAACCTCTTGGCTTCTTATATCTAAACACTCTAAAACTGTATGAAGTGCAGTAGTACATGATGTCACTGCTATGGCATGTTTAACTCCTACATATTCCGCAACTGCTTTTTCAAAATCCTGTGTAGTAATTCCTTCTGTAAGAAATCCAGTGGAAAAAACTTCTTTTATTGCATTTAATTCATCATTGCCTACATCCGGTACCATTAATGGTACGACTTTTTTTTCCAATAATTGCATAGATTCATACGGGTTTATTAAACATATGAAAAAGTAAGATTTTTTATAGCTGATGTTAAAATCTCAATGGTGCGGGTTCTTGTTCTTGGGTCTGAAGGTTTTGTGGGCCACAACTTAGTACAAGGTCTTAAAAACTTACATCAAGTTTCAACTGCTGATCAGCTGGAACAGGGACATGAAAAAAATTATTCTAAATTAAATGTAATGGATTATGAAAATGTTGAAAGAATTGTAAAAGACGTTGACGTTGTAATCAATCTAGTCGCTCATACATTAGTTTCTTCTTTAAGCGATTTTACACAGAATGCTCAAGTCAATATTATTGGCTTATTGAACGTGTTAGAGGCATGCAGAAAAAATAACATCAAGAAAATAATATTTACTTCTGCTTCATCAATTGTTGGGGAACCATTAGAATTCAAAGTTTCAGAAAAACATCCTGTTACTCCAAAAACAGCTTACGGCATAACGAAAATGACATCGGAGCATTACTTGAGACTCTATAATGAGATGTATGGCATGGATTATGTTGTCTTTAGATTCTTTAACATATATGGTCCATATCAGAAAAATGGTCTAATACCTTCATTATATTCAAGAATAATGACGGAACAACCAGTTACCGTATTTGGTCGCGGAGATCAAATACGTGATTATGTGTACATTGAAGACATAATTCCATTCTTTGAAAAAGCCATATCTACCAAAATATCAAATAATTTGATCCTAAATATGGGCGGGGGTAATGGAAACACTATCCTGGAGGTTCTTGACCATATCTCAAAAATTCTAGGCATAAAACCGAAAATAGATTTTAAACCAGTAAGACCTGGAGAAATTGGTAACTTTGTTGC
>JBAVVB010000117.1:0-19128 GCA_049697075.1 Nitrosotalea sp. | reverse complement strand
CTTGCTGTCTAGTCCTCTAAACGAGCTACAATCCCTTATCAAGATATTTTTTCTTAACAATTTTTTCTGCAATTGCTTTGAATTTATTTTTGATTTTATCAAAATAAAATTTGCTCCAGAATCATAGCATCGAAATCCGTTAATCTGGGATATCGATCTATTCAGAAACTTGCGTTCTTTTTCAATTAGTTTTCTTGTCTTTTCTATATGTGACCTGCTTGATAGTGCTCTTATCGCAATATTTTGAGCAATGCCGCTGACATTCCACGGAATCTTGATCTTGTTTAGAATTCTAACCATCTTCTTGCTTCCAAGTCCATATCCTACTCGCAGGCCTGCAAGCCCAAAGGATTTTGTCATGGACCTCAAGATGAAGAGGTTATCAAATTCATGCAGTTTGGATACTATGCTTTCTTTTGGGTTTGAAGCAAGTTCGATGAAACACTCATCTACAAAGACCAGGGCAGACTTGTCATGTGAGAGATCTAAGATCTTGAGCATGTTTTTTTGGCTAGTGAGAACACCGGTAGGATTGTTTGGATTGCAAACAAAGATGCAGTGATTTTTTGAGATTGTTTTTAGAAAATTATCAATATCCTGATTTAGGTTCATGGTCTTAAAATAAGAAACTCTGGCACCATTCAGTTTTGCTGCCGACTCGTATTCTCCAAATGTTGGTATTGGAATTAACACATTGCGCTTGTTCAGAAATGCCTTGCTAAAGTTGTAAATTATTTCGGTAGCTCCATTACCTACTATTATCTGACTTTTTGAAATTCCAGAATATTTTTCCAAATGATCCCTTAGTATGGTTGAATCTGAATCAGGATATACAGAAAACAAGATGGAATCTTTTTTCAGATCGTTTCTTATTGTAGGCGGAAACCCCAACGGATTGACGTTTGAGCTAAAGTCTAGTATTTTTGGATCAAATTCAAGTCCTGCAGAATAGATTCCCCCATGGGCTACGGTTTTGTGATTGGCAACATGAGGTTCTACTCTGAGTCTCACACCCTCATGATGTCTCATGGGTATTTAGTTGTGTTTTGGATCTACTGCTAAAGGAATATTAATTGTATGAGCAGAATTTTTCCATATGAAGAAACGGGTAGCTGTCATAGGCGTTACTGGAGCAGTAGGACAGGAGTTTGTGTTGGCCCTAAACAACCATCCATGGTTTGAGGTGAAACAGATAGCTGCATCAGAAAGGTCTGCAAAGAAAAAGTTTGTCGATGCAATAAGAGACCCAAATAGCGGTATACTTAGATGGCATCTCAGGGAACCCATTCCTGAATACGTTAAGGATATGATAATTGAATCAGTTGATGACATCAAACCAGAAAATCTCGATCTAGTTTTCAGCTCCGTTGAAAGCGAGGCTGCAAGAGATATAGAATCAAAATTTGCACAGGACATACCTGTCATTAGCACCTCTGCAGCGTACAGATATGAAGCAGATGTACCAATTTTGATTCCAGGAATAAATGACGATCATGTTGCACTCTTAGATCAGCAGAGAAAAAACAGAGGATGGAAGGGATTTATAGCACCTCTGCCAAATTGTACCACTACTGGTCTTGCAATTACAATGAAGCCGCTCTTGGACAAGTTTGGCGCACAAAAAATAATCATGACCTCAATGCAAGCAATGTCAGGAGCCGGAAGGTCTCCTGGTGTTTCTGCGTTGGATATTACAGATAACATAATTCCATACATTCCAAAAGAAGAAGACAAGGTTAGACTTGAAACAGGAAAAATTCTTGGTAAACTGGTAGATGGTAAGATAGACCCAGCCAAAATGAAAGTTAGCTGTACATGCACAAGAGTTCCTGTAATTGACGGGCATACAGAAACTGTTTTCGTTGAAATGGCGTCTCACACTGACCCAGAGAGCGTAAAGAAGGCCATGCAAGAGTTTTCAAGCAAGATAAGTGTCACTGGTCTTCCATCTGCCCCAAAAGAATATCTCTTGGTTCATGAAGATCCAACAAGACCACAGCCAAGACTAGATCGTGAGATTAATGATGGTATGACAACAGTGGTTGGCAGAATCAGAGAGGATACAGTTTTTGATAATGGTATAAAGTACGTGTTATTCTCACATAACGAGAAGATGGGCTCTGCCAAGGGAGCTGTCTTGTTAGCTGAAATGCTATACAAGAAAGGCTACATCTAGTCTACTGTGAATTATAGAAAAATTATAATAACAAGTTTATTAAGATCCATTTATTCACAATAAATGGTGTTTTGAATGGCAAAAGTTGATGATTTAGATATGATAATTTTATCAGAGTTATCACAGGACGCAAACATTTCAGTTCCTCGAATCTCAAAGAAGATAAACGTAAACTCGTCCGTTGTTTACAGCAGAATCAAGAGACTCATCAAAAGAAAGTTGATTGAGCGTTTTACCATCGTAGTAAATGACAGAGAGCTTGGTTATACTGTAAAAGCCCTAACTGGCATAAACATGGACTCTAAGATGAGGGACCACGTAATTGAGGAGCTGCTAAAGATAGCTGAGGTAAGGGAGATCTCAGAAGTAACAGGCAGGTTTGACATCATTGTTACAATGTATGCCAAGAATCTAGATGAGATGCACAGGCTCATATCAGAGAGGGTTGGACGAATACAAGGAGTTCAGCGTTCTGAGAGCTTCATTGAGATGAAAAGGACTACAAAGCCGATGCCCTACAAGGCTAAATAATCCAATATTTTCAACCTATAAATAACAAAAAGTCTCCAAAAAGGGCAGAGAGTGTGCTAACAACAAAAGCTAGTTCCAGAATTAAGACGTACTATGAAGTAACCAAGCCTAAGATATGGTACCTTTTGGTCTTTACCGCAATGGGTGCAACATATACTGCTTCTAATCTATATCATATTCCAGTATCTGCCCTGACTTGGGCACTTGTAACCTTTGGTGTCATAGCAGGCTCTGCGGCAGCTAACACGCTAACAAACTACAATGACAGGGACATTGATGCCATAATGGAAAGAACAAAGGAAAGACCGATTCCAAGCAGGAGGATATATCCAGCAAAGAAGGCGTTGTATTTTGGATTAATTCTTGCTGGCATATCACTAGTTTGTGCATTTGCAATCAACATATGGGCTGGCATCTTTATGGCATTTGGTCTTGCAGACAACATTCTAGTTTATAGTAAATTTCTAAAGCGAAGAAGCAGAACAAATATTGTTTTGGGTGGATTCTCAGGAGGGGCCCCCGCAATGATTGGCTATGTGGCAGTAACAACAACTGGTATGTGGGATCTCGGATTGGTCATGGCGGGATTAGTCTTTGTTTGGATTCCAATGCACATATGGAGTCTCACGTTGCATGTCAAGGATGATTACAACAAAGTCAAAGTCCCAATGCTTACTGCAGTTGAATCTGAAAAGACATCGGTTCGAGTAATAGCTGGCACCACCTTGATGATGGTGTTGTTCAGTGTGTTGCCATTTTTCATGACAGATGCTTCTGGAAAACATTTGTTCCATGCAACCTATCTTTACAGCGCAATAGCATCAGGTGCAATAATGATAGCGTTGAGCATATGGCTTCTTGTGAAACCTTCTGAGAGGGCATCTTGGACACTGTTCAAGTTCTCTAGTCCATATCTTGCAATCTTGTTTATTGCACTAATGGTAGACTCTGCTCTAAGATAGTTTACTTGAGATAATTTTTCAGAGAGACTTTTTCTGATCGTGGAATCTTTGCAATCTCAAATCCTTCCGGACGTTTTGAGAAAGATTTGGTCGCATCTATTCCCATTTTTGTTGTAAGTAAATTTTTTTGATCACTTGATGGGTCAAGGCTTGAGCCTCGCACCTTGGGTATTATTACAAGATTCTTGTCTGCCTGAAATCTTGTTGCTACGGCATATTCAACCTCTACTGGGTTTGACGGATCAATATCATCATCTACCACAGTTACATGTTTGAGCGACCTGTGAGCACCAAAGGTTGCATTGATTGCCTTCTTTGGATCAGATTCTTTCTTCTTTGAAATTTGCACTATGGCATGAAGCCAATTGCATCCCCCATCACTTAGTACTACACTTTTTATCTGAGGCAATACCTGCTTGAGATTTTTGTTTAGTTTTGCTTCAATTGGCATTCCCATTAGTAATCTGTGTTCTGCATATCCTGACAGAATATCATGAAAGATGGGATTGTTTCTAAAATACATCCTGTCAAGCTCAAAGACAGGTTGTTCTCTCTTAAAGTCATATGTGCGAAGCATCTCCACCATCCACTCCTTGTGAGTCTTGTCCTTGAGTATACGCCCCTCCAAGACTATCTCGGATTCGGATGGTACCAGCATATCAGAGTAAGAGCACGCCGCCAGTGTCAGTTTCCGGGTTAACAATTCATTTGCTATCTCAAGCTCATCCTTACCCCATTCGGCCTGATAAGCACCTGCTATTGATATGGCAGGATGCACTCCTACAGTAATGGCCACACGCAGATCCTCACCATGCTCTTTGGCATACATATAAGATCTATGCAGATGTCTTCCTTCTACCATCCTTACTGAAAAGTGATTCTTGTCAAGCCTGAGAAGTCTATGAAAAGATGAGTTTTGGGTTCGAGTTTCCTGATTTTTTGTATAAATTATGGAAGACGTGATAAAGGCACCTGGCTCCTTTTCAAAGTGTGTTATTATAGGCAGATCGTAGAGGTCTTGTGAATGATTTTCCATGAATCTGCCCTTTCTTACTATTTTGGGCTTTGATGCATGATTTATCGCATGGATTACTTTATCGTGAATCTTATCTTCTGTAGCTCCTACTGCAAGTGCAAATCTTTTCTTTGTACCAACAAGATTTGATACTACACGAAATTTACTTTCTTTGATATTTTCAAACAAGACCGCTTTTGAGCCATCAAGTTTTGCTGTTACAGCTGCAATCTCATATTTTGTAGAGACCCTCTTTTTTACAATTGCCAGCTCTTTTGCCTTAGAAACCTGGCTTAGATAGCCTCGCAAATCTGCAGTCATGGTCGTATGATCTCCATTACTTCATTCATTAGAACCTTCATACTGTCAAGTTCTAATTCTTTTTGAATATTTAATGAAAAAATACAAATGCCATTAATGGTTGAAGCTACGCGTTCAGATACCATCTTGAGAAAAATTGTTTCCGATTTTGCAGGTATTACTGTAGCAGTACTTGTAGTACGTCCAGCAGAACCTATTGAAACAACAAGCGTTCCAATCTTTTCCTTTCCTTCAGTTATAGAAATAAAATCTCCATTATCGAAGGGAACTATTTGAACCAAAAATTCTCGTTGATTCACGGCGACGGTTTTTTTCTTATACCCGATTGGTGATATCAACAGCTAACTACGCCTATACTGCTACAGGTTCTATTGCTACTTTCTTTATAGCACTGACCTTAGTTGTCTTTGCCTTTCTTGGAGACTTTACTACAACTGGTGCTATCTCTTCTACTTCCATAGTAGCCTTAGCCTTAGTCGTCTTTGCCTTTCTTGGAGACTTTACTATCACTGGTGCTATCTCTTCTACTTCCATAGCCTTTACAGCAACAGCTTCTAATTGATCAGCTTCGACTCTTGCTCGTAGTTTTGCTTTGTACTTGAGGTTTCGTGGTTTAGTTCTGAGTCTGTATCCGCAGCAAGGACACCAAAGACCTTCCCATTTTATGAAGATCTCGCAGATTTGGCATCTTTTTTGTCCTGATGCGTAACGTCCTGTACCTACTGGCTTCTGTGCCTTGTATCTTGTGCATATTCCTTTACATGTCATTCTATAGTCACTTTTTACCTTGTGTAATTTATTATAGTAATAGTATGATTTAAGCATGGATCAGAAATTTTTATAATTTAGGCTATTATTTTTTATAAAAATTACATGTATCTTCCAAGATCAGGGCAACAGTTTTCAGAAAAAACGAAGAAATGTTCTATAAATATGTATGTTATTTTAAAGATCAAGATTCCTTGAATTTTGAACAACTTTTTCGAGCAGATATTTAAAGATTCTTGATCGCTTTTTGATTTTGTTACCCTATTCTTGAAAGGGGCAGTACAAGATGACGATATCCCTCTCTTTGAGTTATGTATCTTGCAGATAACTTGTCCCGTATTCCTCGCTTGTTGTAGTTCTTAACCCTAAGTGATGTTCTGCGTTCATCAACAAATTCTAATTCAAAATGGGAACAAAAGCGAAGATTTAGCAAATTGGCTATCTGTTTTGCAATTTGCATATTTCCATTTCCTACCTTGACTACTTTTTGTTCCGCATTCAGTCCAACAAGAACTTTTACTATATGAGAAATTAGGTCGTCAACTGATGTGTAAATAGAGCTCTCTATCTCCTTCTCATAATAAAACACAGAAAGTCCTATTCTGTTACCAGGATCAATTCCTATTACTAATGAACTATGATGAATTCCCGATTCCAGTTTTTGCACTATCCTGCCCCGTACTATCGTAGGATCATAATCAAATTCATCATCAAATAGAACAAGATTGCTTGGTATTTTAGATGATTCTCTAACTGTAGTAAGGACTAGTCTCCTATCAGAGTTTGTAATTTCTTCTGGCAGGACAGAGTCATAATCTAATTTTAGGTTCTTTAGTGTATTTACAAATTTAAAATAAGATCTACCGTATACAGTAGCAACCACAATGTTACTTTGGGTTTGATACGCTATGACTAGTCTTTTTTCTTTGAAAATTTAAAGTTTTTTTGTATTCTATTGTTGATCAACGGAGCTCATTTAGTTGTCAACAAGAGTATCGCTCTTGCTAGATCACCCTTAGCTTCAGTTAGTGCTTTGGTTGCTTCTTCTGGCGAAACATTGGCTTGTTGTGCCACAAGCATTATGTCATCTTGGCTAAAGACTGGTACTTCTAGTTCTCTTTCTTCATAACTTTCAGCAATTACTTGAAAGATAGAGTTGTCTTTTGCCTTCATTTCTGTGACGGCTGGCTTTGCGATTATAATCTCCTTTGTATCAGTCTTGATTATAACCTCCTGAACATTATTGAGCTCCTTCATTTCTAGGCCCATCCTGTCCAACATCCTACGCATTTCTCGGTTTCCGCCACGCATCATTTTCTACTCATATTCCTCAATCTAGACTTTTTAAACTATCTCTGATCTTCACAGCAACCCCTCTCTTCAAAGAACTCATCATTTTTGACGAAAGAATGGCTCTACCAACGGCAATGACCTTATTCCCGTGTAAAACCGGAACATCAGAGCCAATTAGGATATTCTTGCCACACCATGTAATATGACTACAAAAGACCGAGTTACCATTTTCAACAAATGGCTTTGAATCATCGTCTACTTCCACACAATTTTCTCGAAATTTCTTGCTTTTCATTAGCATTTGAGCAAAATTTGGAGTGATTGCAAGCCCACCGTCTATTCGTAATGTACACAATAACATATCATTTTGATACACATGTTGGATTCTACCAGTTTTTTTTGAATAAGTGAATCTAACATCTTTTGGCAGGTATCTCGATACACCAATACCAAAAAGAGCATCAAGGGTATACTTGATCTTCAAAATGGAGTCCATCTCTAACTTGTCATTTGCAAAGCCCCATAATTATTTTTATAATGAGTATCATACTATATAGTATAACTGAAGAACTATATAGAACAGGCCATAGTGCAATACTATATGGGAAATACAGAAGAGATGAGAAAAATACAGTTCACCGGTAAGTCTTCCTATATTGTTTCACTTCCAAAACAATGGGTTGCCGACATGGGATTAAGACAGGGAGATCAAGTGGCCGTAGTTCGACAGGGAGTTTCCACATTACAGATTGTTCCACTAAAGCACCACAACAAACCTGTGGTTACAGAAGATGCAACTATTGAGATAAAACCAGAAGATGAGGGTGCTGTAATTATCAGGAAGCTTATTTCATTATACTTGCTTGGCTTTAACATCATAAACGTTAAACCAAAAATTGGAAGACTAAAACCGTCTCAGAGAAACGCTGTCAAG
Organism: Nitrosotalea sp.; assembly: GCA_049697075.1. GTDB lineage: Archaea > Thermoproteota > Nitrososphaeria > Nitrososphaerales > Nitrosopumilaceae > Nitrosotalea. The sequence continues at coordinate 11,128 of JBAVVB010000117.1, read as the reverse complement.
GAGGCAGTAAAGGGAATTTTAATGGGTACTGAGATCATTGCAGATTCAACAGAGGGACTTACCATTCAGGTTCTGATAAATCTCTTTGAGCTTTCAGTAGATGGTGCGTTAAAGAGAATGTTGATAATTGCAAAATCCATGCAAAATGACGCATTACTTGCTTTAGAAGAAGCTAACTATGATTTGTCAAAGGAAGTTATTGATAGCGACGATGAAGTTGATAGATTTAGTTTCTACATAATACGACAGCTAAAAATTGCAATTCAAAACGAGCATATGTTAAAGGAGATGGGAATAGAGAGTCCACACCATTGCCTTGGCTACAGACTAATTGTTAAAAACATAGAACGCGTTGGAGACCATGCCACAGAATTAGCCAAGGATCTTCTAGAATTTAAAAAACCTATCAAAAAGTCAGTACTTGAACCAATTCAGGAATTGAATACATTTGCGCTAACTGTGCTTGACGAAGCCTGCCTATCCCTTTTCAAGAGGGATTTCAATCAGGCAGAACGTACAGTGGAAAAGAGCTCTGAAATTTCCAAGTATGAAAAAAAAATCCTAGACAGTATCAAGTCACTCAGAGATGACGAAGAGATATACCGCGTTAGGCGAATGAACGAAAACATACGTAGGATAGCGGAATACGCCAGTGATATTGCTGAAATCGTAATGAATATGACCATAGAAAAGAGTCTGCGAAGACAATGATATACGAAGAAAAGGACTGTACATATTGAGAGATTCTGCCATCCTGATAACATACGATAAAGAGGATGTTGTCAAGGAGGCCATTGCTCTGTGTGATGCCGCAGGCTATGAGATAAAAAAAACAATACGACAAAAATTCCTTAACAGATCTAAATTTGGACTAGGGGAGGGAAAGGTTGAGGAACTCAAGGAATTTATCGGTTCCATGAGACCAGATGTCATAATATATGATGAAATACTAAGGCCCAGCCAGAATTACAATCTTGCATCTACTCTCAAAACCAAAATTCTAGACAGAGAAATGCTGATATTGGAAATTTTCCAACGCAGAGCCAAAAGTTCTGAATCAATGCTGCAAGTCAAGTTGGCCAATCTAAGATACGAAATGTCAAGAGCCAAGGAACGAGTAAGACTTGCAAAGATGGGAGAGCAGCCAGGCTTTATGGGCATAGGAAAATTCGAGGTAGACGTATACCACAATGATATCAAAAATAGAATGAATAACACCAAGTCTAAGCTAGTCAAGTCATCAAAACAGCGCGAACTTCACAGACAGGCAAGAAAAAGAATTGGATTTAAGACCATTTCTCTTGCCGGATACACGTCAGCTGGAAAAACTACATTGTTTAACACATTGACTGGAGAACAAAAAGAAGAGAGTCCAAAGCTCTTCACTACTCTTTCAACAACCACAAGAAAAATAGTGTTACGCGGTACTGAGATACTGCTATCTGACACGGTTGGCTTCATAAGCAAGCTTCCAGCATACATGATTGATGCATTCAAGTCTACACTTGAGGAATTAGTTTACACAGATATTGTAATAGTGGTAATAGATTCAAGTGATCCCTTTCCAGAATTAAGGAAGAAGTTCAGAAGTTGCGTGTCTACCCTTGATGAGATAGGTGTAAATCAAGATAAGATAATTTTTGCTCTAAACAAGTCAGACTTGGTCTCAGAAGAAGAGGTTATTGAAAAAGCAGATCAACTGGGCTTGAAGGAAAATAAAAAATGTCTGCCCTTATCAGCGGTAACGGGTAAAAACATTCGGGCCCTTGAGAATCTCATTTACAATATACTAGAAAATCATCCCTTATTGAATGAGAAAAATGAAATAGTAAAACAAGAAATAAAAATCAACCATGAAGATTGAAGTTTTACGAATAGGCCAGAGATTGGTAAGGGATGATAGAGTAACCACTCATGTTGCCCTTGTGTCAAGAGCATTTGGTGCATCAAAGATATTGATGTATGATGCCAATCCAGAGATAAAAGGCACTGTTTCCAAAGTAAACAAAATGTGGGGGGGTGATTTTCAAGTGGAAATCATTGAGGATTGGAAGAAAGCCCTTAGATCTAAGAAATCTGATTTGTATAAAATTGTCCATCTAACAATGTATGGGGAAAATATCAATACGATAGAAACTGAACTAAAAAAAGAAGACAAGATCTTGGTTGTGGTGGGGGCAGAAAAGGTACCAAGAGAGGTTTACGATATTGCAGATTATAACATAGCAATAGGAAACCAACCTCATTCAGAGATATCAGCATTAGCCATCTTGCTTGATAGAGTACTAGATGGAAAACAACTGCAAAAGAAACTTGGCAATGCACAGCGTGAAATAATTCCTACAAAAAAGGGAAAAAGAGTAATGAATAAAACCATTGATTAAATATGGAGAGAAGAGGAAGATTTTGATATGAATGTGGAGCATGAAGATCCTTTTGTTAAAATAGCTGCCTTGATTGGCGGCGATGAATATCTAAAGGTAGCACGTTCTCTACTAAATACAGAGGATGCAACAGATGAAGAGATTGCAAGCTCTACAGGTCTTAGAATCAACATTGTCAGAAAGGTTCTGTACGACCTTTTTGGAAAAGCCTTGATAACTGGAATAAGGGTAAAGGACGAAAAGAAAGGATGGTTTGTTTACAGATGGAGAGCCAGAAGGGACGAAGTGGACAATTTCATAGGAAATCAGAAGAAAAAGATTGTCGAGAGGCTACAACAAAGACTCGATTATGAGAATTCTGCAGATTTTTACCATTGTGGCAACATGGACTGTCAAAAATTAACGTTTGAAAAAGCTTTAGACCTGTCCTTCAAGTGTCCTACCTGTGGAAAGCTTGTTAACCTTTCAAAAAACGACAAGCTGAAAAAAGCAATGCAAATGAAAATTGATCAGTTACGTGACGACTTGAAACACTAAATGATATAGTGTAAAACTATCTCGTTGCCCACCCTTTTGACCTGTTTTAGTTTTAAGGGATACGGTATATTTTCAAATCCATGTCCTTCTACTAGTGAGATAGCTTCTTTGCCGCCAACTACGTATGGAGTGATAGTTACAATAATTTCATCAACTAGTTTTTCTTTTAAGAAATACCAATTAGTTGTTCCTCCACCTTCAACGAGCATCTTTCTGATACCTCGCTTTGCTAAGATTGATAACAGTTTTTTGAGATCAATTTTGATTTTACCACACTTGATCACTTCCAGTCCTTTCTTTGTGAGAAGAGACATGCGCCTTGCCGATGCAATTTCTGATACTATTGCAATGGTGGAGATCTTCTTGGAGGTTTTTACAATTTTTGAGCTGGAAGAAATTTTTGCTTTAGGATCAAGAATTATCCTAATTGGATTTCTGCCTTTTACATGTCTTACGGTAAGAGAAGGGTTGTCTACAGATACCGTATTTCTTCCAACTAGTATAGCATCTACGCTACCACGAAGTCTATGAACTCTAGCAAGATCTTTGTTTGAAGAAAATTTTGATTTTCCCTTTCGGGTAGCTATCTTTCCATCTATGCTCATAGCTGCACTCATGATAACATATGGTTTAGAATTTGCCATGTACCAGTTCTCCCTCAAACATTACTGCTCTAATTGTCCTCTCTGATGCACGATGTACAATAGCCGCATAAGGATTATGCATGGGTTCCAGATCAATTGCATGTTTTTCTATGAATATACAATCCGCAAAGCTATTTCTTTGAATAGTTCCAATTTTATTGCCAAGTGTATTTCTAGCGTTAACTGTTGCCATTTTTAGTATGGATTTTGGAGATATTCTCATTTTGTTCATGCCCATGGAAACTTTCCAGAGATAGTCCATCTCCCTGAACTTGTCAGGAGAATTTATCATTACATTATCCGTGCCAATCGTAAGATTACATCCTGCTTCCATCATCAGACTAACATCTGGTATGCCCTCAGCAAGGGCACCATTTGCACGTGGACATACTACAACACCCACTTTATTTCGGGCAGCAAGCAGAAGGTCGCTTTTTGAGGCATATGTCATATGAATGAGCAGATTGGGTTTTGCAAGCAGGGCCCTCTGGGTTTCCGTTTTTTGTGTTCTTTTTTTCGATATGCTATTGCTTTCCTCTGTCTCTGCAGAGTGAATTGCACGCATGCTTTTCTGTTTTGAAAAATATTTTAGGGCAGAATCACTGAACTCATTTGGTCCGCTGATTCCTAAACCATCACAATTTTTTATAAGATTTTTAAGATCTGTTTTTTTTGGTTCTGGCAGGGAAACATTTTTCTTGATTAATTTAGAATCTTGATAATAGTTTATTCTGCCCAAAACTATTGGTCTTATCGGAATTCCAGATGATGCATTTTTCAGTATGTTGACTCCCTCGATGCCACCCTCTCTAAAGTCAATAAAGGTGGTGATTCCTTTTCGAATCATAGAAATGCAAGAATTTCTAATAAAATTTGTAAGATGAGAAATCTCTGAATTTTTGAGAATTCTTTGTTTAAATCCACTTACAGGATGAATCTTCGATTCCACATCTGAGTTGATTCCTACATCCTTTCCTATAGAATCTCCTATGTGAGTGTGTGAATTAACAAAACCCGGCATCATCAAAAGACCCTCGCAATCAATGACTTTCTCTTTACTGTGAGGTATCAGACCTTCTCCTATTGATTCAATATATTTTTTAGAAATTCTTACGTTTGTTTTAACAATATAATCCAGGTCTTTGTCATAAAGAAGACTGACATTTCGTATTAACATGTAAGCTCAAGAATTCTCTGTTCGTTTTTGCCAGAATCGCGAAGCTCTCGTATTTTGTCAAGTGATTTGGTTGCTAGTTTTGCTGCGTCTCTTCCTGTCCTTGCAGTTCCTATACCGCAATTAAACGATATACCATGACGCTCTTTTATTAATTCAAGAAATTCAGATATGGTTTTTTGTTCAACAGACGAACTAACTATCATAAAATTATCTCCACCCATAAAGAATGTAAGAGAGCTCTTTTTTAGAAAAAATTCAGACATTTCTGAGTACAACTTGAGTATAAGTGATGAAACCTCATATGGAGATTTCTTGGCTGAAATGGATGTAGAACCATCTACGTCCATGTGTATTATCTGCACTAGGTCGTCGCCATTTTGCAGAAATTGTCCGAAAATATTGTGTTCCTTGTCCAAAACAAGATTTGTCCTTCGTGCATTATCTGCATTTGAGTTTGCTTCAAAGGGAGTCCTTCCTTGTCCTATTGTCATTGATAGGCCTAGATCGAAGAGTTTTGACAACTTTTCTTGAATTTCCACATGATCCCTTATTGTGAGTCCATTTGTGATGACAAAAATCTCATCGAATCTATTAGGAAAGGCAAGACAGTTCTTCTCTGAAAACAGATTTTGGATCTCCTTGTATAGCGAAGACTGGAGCATCTGAAGCCTGTGTTCCCTGTCACTTCCCAAAGTAAGAGTCCATGGGCCATATCCTGTTATTTTCAATATAGTAAGTTGAATCATTTCAAATCTTTTTTAATTCATCAAATATTTTTTGTGCAGCCTCCACGGCCCTTTCTGCAACCGGCCTTATTCGCTGATGAGCCTGTCTATCACTCATGCCAGGACCTGTTATTCCAAGGGAAATTGGTTTTTGATACTTTAATGATAGCTCAGTTAGTGCCTTTGCCACAATATTTGCAATAAGCTCATCATGTTTTGTTTGACCTTTTATTACTGCACCAAGTGTTATTACAGCATCAACCTCTTTCTTTTTCAATAAGATATCCACTACAAGAGGCATATCAAATACGCCGGGAACCTTGCAGGTATGACTTATTGTCATCTTAAGAGATCTTGCCTTTTCAAGCGCTACCTCTAGCATTTTTGAAGTTACTTCATCGTTGAATTCTGCTACAACAATTGCGATATTCAAAATTAATGCTCCTTGGCGTATTCTACAAGTTTGCTACCGTCAAAATATGGTATGGCATTTTGCTTTGCGTATTTTTTTGCCTTTTCAGTAGAAAGTGCTCCATATGTTTCTGAATCTAACATTTCACAAATAACAGTAACAGGCGACAGACCTGCAAGAGTAGCCAAATAAACTGACATCTCCGTATGTCCCAATCTACTAGATAATAGTCCTTCTGATGCAATAAGAACGGAAACATGACCAGGTGTTTTAAAACTTGAATTGAAGATTTCCTTCTTGTTTTCATTTGGGCTTTTGTATAGATGTGCCATTTCTGACATTGTCAGTGCCCTATCTCTGTCCGTAACTCCAGTATAGGTACTTTGATGATTAATTGAGATTGAAAATGACGGTCTGTCTCCATATGGTGCTTTTCCAATAATCATACTTTTGGATTCTGCATCAATATTTTGAGAATTAGTAAGTATATCATGCATATAGCTTAGGCCCAAGTTTTTTGCAAAAGCGTGGTTCACGGACAAGCATATGAGCCCGCCAGCATCCTGTCGCATTCTTGCAATATGTTCAGGGGTAACAAAATCAGCAGCAACTACCATATCTACCTCATTTTCGCGTGTATTTCCATCATGAAGTAAGACAAAATCTCCTCTTTTCAGTGAAGTTATGGTTTCTTCTAAGGACACAGTTGATCAGCTTGGAATTATAATTATAAATCTTACTACAAAATTGGTTATTACCATAAAAGTGGTAAAGAGTTAATCTTTTGATAAAATGTACTTTCCAAGAACGTCAGTTTCAATATTAACTTTATCGCCAATTTTCTTCAGTCTAAAATTTGTTACTTTCATAGTATGTGGGATTATAGAAACTGAGAATTTATTTTTTATTTTATCAACTATCGTCAAACTAATGCCATCCACCGTTATCGATCCTTTTTTAGCGACATATTTTGATAGATCTTTTGGCAATTCTATCCAGATCTGCACTTGATTAGGCTGTTTATTTATTTTTGAAATTATTCCAGACCCGTCAACATGTCCAAGTACGAAATGTCCTTCTAGTCTATCCCCCATCTTGAGACTACGTTCAATATTTACCCTATCGCCATTTTCTAAAGAGCCAAGATTTGTTTTCTTTATTGTCTCCCCAACCATTTCAAATCTTGCCATGCCTTTTGCAATATGTATTGCCGTTAGGCATACGCCGTTTATTGCAACACTATCTCCAACTCGCAGTCCCTTTGCAAGTTTGCCGAGATTTATCATCATCTTTGCTTCGCTGCGAGTTTTTGTATTCTTGTCAAATTGCATTATTGTACCCAGTCCTTCAATAATTCCGGTAAACATCAAACAATTTTATGGACTAAACATGATTTATGTTCATCGCTGGAGATATCTTTGGTACATTATACGATCATGTAGAATTAACAGACTGGAGCAATGTTTGTGCTCTCTTAAAGTGTACTTCATCTATCATTTTTCCGTCTACCTTTGTTGCCCCTTTCTTCTTTTTCTTTGCTGATGCATATGCGTCAATCACTTTTTTTGCCCATTCAATCTCTGAGATTGTCGGACGAAATATCCCATGAGTAGTTTGAATCTGACTTGGGTGAATAATGGTTTTTCCTGTGTATCCCAAGTTCTTTGCTATGATACAGTCTTGTTCAAGGCCAGCTTCATCGTTTAGGTCCTGCCAGATTGCATCCAGTGTATATTTTCCTGCAGCTTTTGCATCTATTGGAATCTTTGCCCTTGCGTATTTTGCTCCTTCTGCTTGTTTTGTATATTCTATTCCCAAATCATTGAGCAGGTCAAAGACGCCAAATATCAGGGAAGATACGCGTTTGCTTGAAGATGCAATAGAATATGCATTTACTACTCCTTCAGTTGATTCTATGGATGCCATCATCTCTATTGGTTTTAATTTTCGCTTTTTTTCTAAATTCGCCAGTGCTTTTTCTATTTTTTTTATCTCATATGCATTATTGACTTTTGGTATGACTATGCCGTCAATTCCTTTCTGAACAATTGCGGCAAGATCCTCTCCAATTAATCCCGACACTGGAGAATTTGTTCGAACATAGATTTCAGCTTGATAGTCTGTACGCCTTTCCAGCACTCCTCTGATGATATTTCTTGCAGATTTTTTTTCTTCAAGCGGCACAGAATCTTCAAGATCAAAGCAAACAACATCGGCAGAAAGTGTCTTGGCTTTTTCTAAGAAACGCTGGTTGTTGCCTGGTACAAATAGAAGACTGCGTAAGAGTCTTGCCATAAAGTTGGTTAGACTATGGCTTCAATAAGATTTTGCCGAAGAGTCCCTTACCAGTTAACATTTTTGTGTGTGCTTCTGCGGCATTATCAAAGTTATATGAAGAATCAATTATTGACTTTAACTTCTTCTTACCCATCCAGAACAGACCCTGCTCTAGCTCAGCTTTTGTTCCTTGTGTTGAACCCAAGATGTTTGTTCCTTTGAAGAAGATGTGTCTCAAGTCAGTCTTTGCATCATATCCAGTTGTTGCTCCACATGAAACAAGTGTTCCACCATACTTTAGCAATGTGAGTTGAGCATTCCAGTGTGTCTGACCAATGTGGTCAAATGAGATATCTATGCCACCATATGGTTTTGCTATATCTCTTACTTGTTTGCTCCAGTCTTCTTTTCTGTGGTCTACTGCATAATCTGCGCCAAGCTGTTTTAGCTTGTCTAGTTTATCGCCACTTGCGGTTGAGATTACTGTACAATTGTATAGTTTTGCAATTTGAATTCCAAAGCTTCCTACACCAGAACCTCCTCCCATGATAAGGACTACTTGACCTGGTCGAATTTTTGCTCTACCTACTAACATGTGCCAAGAAGTAAGCAGTGTCATCGAAGCTGCTGCTGCCTCGTCATAGCTTACACCGTCAGGAATTTTTGCTACATTGACTTCAGGTAAATGAGTAATCTCAGAAAATGCACCCCACAGAGGTCCTGTTTGGAATCCCCAGATGGTTCTTTTCAGGCAATCATATTCCCGTCCGTCAGTGCATGCTTGACATACCCTGCAGGACATGTTTGAGTGAGAAACAACTTTGTCGCCAACTTTGAAACCTGTGACATCCTCGCCAACAGCAATTACATCTCCTGCAGCATCGGAACCAGAGATGTGTGGCAATGGAACAGGAACTGGCTGGCCCCTCATTCCCCAAATATCATTATAATTTAATGCTGCTGACTTTACGCTAAATACAACTTCGTTTGGTTTTGGTTTTGGATCTGGGACTTCTTTGACTTGTAAGATTGATTTGTAATTATCATCTGGGGCATATTTTTCATAAACAACTGCCTTCATAGATGGTTTCGACTAATTTACCCCTAATATATTTTCGCTAAGGTTTATCTTCTGTTTATCTTAAAATCGCGCTTTGGTTGCTGGATAGAAAGCAGGATCTGCTTTAGTTGATCATCTGATATCTGATTATGCAGTTTTCCCTGAGATGCCATACCTAGAAGATAGTTCTCTACCATGGCTGCAAGATCGGGCTTAACCAGCCGTACATTATTCAATCTCAATCTTGCTTCTGGCGCAAGGAGAGTTCTCATGGCTTGCTCTTTCATTGCTGTAACTTCTGCGTCAGTAGGATTTTTCTCATCATTTGGATCTTGGTTACTCATAAGATCACTAGGAATACTTTTTTAGATTTGGATTTTTTACAATCAGTTCATTTAGTAACTCAGTTGAGACTCGATCAACTTTTTTCATTCCCTCGTGAGAAATTGTTCTTCCTTTTCCTTCAACCTTATCAAGATAACCTAGCTTTTCCAAGTTGTGTATGGCAGTTCTAATTATTGCACCACCAGCATCTCTATGGTGTGCTCCACCATATCCAACTGGTTTTGTTCCACCATACATTGTTCTTAGATCTTGTACGCCAATTGGTCCGTGCAAGTAAATCTTTCTCAAAAGCGAAGCGCATCTTGTATAATACCAGTCATTTTGTTGAGGAGGTTTAACTGCATGAGCACCTGTCTTGACAAATGGAATCCAACTAGGTGTGGTTATGTCTTCAGTCTTTAGAATCTCCGATAATCTGGTAATCAGTAAATCTGCTGGTACGTCATATGCCTTTGCCATAAAATGCAAAATTCAAAGTTCGTCTTATAAATCATTGACCTTTGGTTGCTTGTTTTTTTATTATTTTTCTGTACGTGTGGTTACAAAATTCACAGGTTATGCGTATTGATTTCACGTCAGATCTTCCCAGTCGAATTCTTGCTGTGAGTCCCGGAACGATAAATTTCTTGCATTTTTTGCAAAAGTTCATTCTCAGCTCATAAGGCATTCTGACACGATATTTTGTGCTCAGCCTCTTTGCTAGACTTGCTTGTCTTTGAGCTATCTCTGGATCGTGTCTTGCGTTTGACACCGCATTTTGAATCAAGATTTGCATTCTCTCTATGATGAGATCCCGCAATCTATCCTTCATGTTGATTAAATAATGCCTACCCTTAAAATACAATCTTGCTTTCACTAGTAATAGCAGAATCAGCACTAGAGCTAGTACCTAAAGAGCTTCAAAGCCATAATTCAGTTCTTGCGTCAGCCAGAAAACTTGGCAAAAAACCATCTGAAATTCTCCTTGATGTATCATGGCACTTTGCTGCCATGAAGAAGATAAAAAATGAGATAAAAAGAGGCAGACCAGATTTGATACATTTTTGCCTTCTTGAGGCTTGCAGTATACCCATCTATTTTGAAAATAGACTCCAAGTCTTTGTACATACAATTGATGACAGGGTCATATTCTTTGACCAGTCAGTAAGATTACCCAAGTCCTATCACCGGTTTGCAGGCCTCATCGAGAAATTATATTCGGAAGGCAAGATTGAAGAAGATGGTAAAAAGCTGCTTGAAACAAAAAAAATGAGTTTTGATGACCTGATCAAAAAAATCAGCCCCAAGCAGGTAGTTGGGCTCTCAAGCAAAGGAATCTCATCTTCTTATCAACAGCTTGCAGAAGAAGCAAACAAAGACACATGTATTGTGGTTGGAGGTTTTGCAAAGGGACAGTTTTCTGATGATATCAAGAATCATTTTGACAAGATGGTATCAGTTGACAAGAATCCTCTTGAAGCTCACATAATTATTTCTCGCGTACTATACGAGTGCGAAAAAAGAATTATTATGTAGGTGTAAGATTGGCAGTGTGAGCGGTCGTAGTATAGTTTGGTTAGTACACTGG
>JBAVVB010000116.1:0-1708 GCA_049697075.1 Nitrosotalea sp. | reverse complement strand
GCCTACATGTGATAGTGGATTTATAGTTGCAATCACAAACCATCCCTTTGCTGCTTCAATTAACTCACCACCGGATTCTTTGAGTACTAGTTGTCTTCTATCATCCAGTGCTTCATCTAATCTAAGCAAAACATCTGCTTCAGCCGAATTTACCTCGTCAAGATAAAGTATGTTACCTTCTTTCATGGATTTTACCAGTATGCCTTCTTCAAAGCCTACTGTTCCACTCTCTAGAGTTTTTGAACCTACTAGGTGGCTCTCACGAGTTCTTAAACTAAAGTTAATTGATTCAAGCTTCATTCCTTTTCTTGCAGCAAATTCTCTTACAAGTGTAGTTTTACCAGTTCCCTTTGGACCTATTATGAGAACAAACAGACCAGAGGCATAGGCTTTATCTAAAATTTCAAAGGAATTATTCCAGTCTATATACAACTGCTCCGCTAGCATAATTAGCAACTATTTTTTCCTTAATTTAAGACTGTCTTAATTTATCAGCACTAACTCTGGTTTTCAAGTCTTGCATAAGACTCATCTAGGATCTTATGCAGTGTCTTATGCCAGGCATCGTAACCCTCTGGTGTCTTTGGAAAACTGCGGTAGTGCTCTGTCAAAGCCTTGTTTTGTTGTGCAGTAAACCTCAATCCCTCAGCTAACTTTTTGTTCAAAGCTCCTCTTATCATCATTCCAAGTTTTCCAACTGTCCCAAAGTCGGGATGCTCTCCTTTACTTATGGCTTCAACATCTAGCTTTGACAAAAAGTGTTTCATTCCATAGTTTATCTGTTCATTTGTAAGAGTTTGGAGTAATCTTCGGAAGATCTCCAGTCCTGCAGTTTTGTAGCCGTAATCATTAATGAAATCTATGTTGTATTGCCATAATCCTCGTTCACTGACATCTCCTGCTTCGATTGACTCAACAGCATTCTTTCCAATTATTGTTGCAGCAACTATTGCAGGACCGATGCCTCCAGCATCTAGTGGTTTTGGCATCCACGCAGAATCGCCTACCAACATGTATCCATTTGCAACCAAGCAATCATTCTGTCTTCTCACTGAGACTTGCCAATTACCTGTTACATTTACTGAATCGCTTGGATCGTCAGATAATCTGGGATTCTTTATTGCCTTGTTAATCTTAACATAGTCGTTTATCAATTTGGTAACATCGTCACTTTTTCCTAATCTTTGATTCCTTTTCTGTAATTCTTTTTGCTGTACCCCTAATCCTATGTTTACCTTATTTTGGCCCTTGGGAAAGACCCAGCCATATCCTCCAGGAGCTATGTCTTGGTCTAAATGTATGATGCAGTAATCTGGGTCAAAATCTATTTTATCATCTACGCCTTGCTCAAATTTCATTATGTGCCTTCCTGTAGATTCTAAATCATCGCGGTCAATCTTTCTCTCAATTTTTGAATTTATGGATAATCCATTTCTTAGCATCGATGTAACGCCTGTGGCATCAATTACTATCTTTGCAGTTTTCTTGAATGGTTCATTTGAAAGAAGATTGGTTCCTTCTACTCCTACAACAGTGCCATTTTCATATGTGAGACTTCTTAGTGCCACAGAAAATTGCATGTTGATTCCCATCTTCCTAGAGTCGCTAAGCTGGCGTATAGGAAGCTGTTGTCTATTTAACATGAAACCATCACCATCAAAGGGAATAGAAGTTTCTCTATCTGGTGAAAAGGCCATCACTCCTTTGA
>JBAVVB010000115.1:0-2723 GCA_049697075.1 Nitrosotalea sp. | reverse complement strand
CAACAGCAATTCTTGAAAAACCAATCAACATGAACAAAATCATGAATACAATAAACAGATTTTGTACACATTAGAAAAAATGAATTAATGGTTACAGTGCTTGAAAGTAGAAGAGCTTTGATTTTCTAGCCTTTTGCCTGTTTTTCATTTTCACTTGATTGGCAGTAACTCATTTTGATATGTGTAGGTGGACCGAGGGGGATTTGAACCCCCGACATCCTCGTTGCGAACGAGGCATCACTACCACTAGACTACCGGCCCTTTTGTTATCAAGAATAGTATCTGCTTTTATTCATTTTTACTCAAAGAATAATACTGGGATTTTGGCAAAGTTTTCGATGACTTTTGATAGTATAATACTAAATTCGCATGTTGTTCTGCCAAGTGGCATAGTCGATAAAAATATTGTAATAGATGAGGGAAAAATTGTCAGTCTAACAAATGACACTCCTCAGTGTGATACAAAAATTGATGGAAGGGGACTAGTTGCACTACCTGGCGTAATCGATCCACATGTGCACTATGGTGTCTATTCTCCAATAGAGCAAGCTGCAGTAACTGAATCTCGAGTCGCAGCAGTTGGGGGGGTCACTACCATGATGCGAATGTTGCGTCTTGGCGGGTCCTACAAAAGAAATCTTGACTCACATCTTACCGAGAGTGCACGGTCGCACTATATCGATTATTCAATTCATGCATCAATTCTCCGGGAAAGTCAAATTGACGAGATGGAATTTTGCGCAAAAAAAGGAATCACGTCATTCAAGTTGTACATGAATCTGGGAGATGAGGTTAGTCATGTCTATATGGACATGGAGCCGGGTCATAATCTACTTGTAGAAGAAAAAGTAGAGATAAATTCAAAAATTGTCGAGCACGTCATCCATAACGCATCGAGGCTTGGATGCACAGTACTTGTCCATGCAGAAGATTACCAGATGTGCTCTTGCGGTATACGCGAGGCAAAGGACAAGAACAAAAATGGACTTGGAGCATGGTCAGAGAGCAGGCCTGGAGAGTCCGAGGTCAAATCGATAACTACTGCATCTGGCATGGCAAGAAAGGCAGGATGCAAACTCTATTTTGTGCACATTGGCTCACAGGCCGCAATGGATGCAATATACAAAGAAAAGAAAAATGGCACTGCAATTTTTGTGGAAACATGCCCGCATTATCTCACGCTATCCCACGAATCTCAAAAGGGGTATCTTGCAAAAGTAATGCCGCCTATTAGATCAGCAAATGATGCTGCAAGAATATGGCAAGAGGTGCAGGGAGGCAACATTGATACAATTGGCACAGATCATGTGGCAAACAGACTAGGCCTCAAGCTTGGCGGAGATACAGTCTGGGATGCCTTGGCAGGATTTCCAGGAATAGGTACCATGCTGCCAATATTGCTAAGCGAGGGTGTCAACAAAGGCAGAATAACCCTACAACAGTTGTCAAATCTTACCAGTCTGAACACCGCAAAAATATTTGGAATGTACCCCAAGAAAGGAATAATCCAAAAGGGCTCTGATGCTGATATTGTACTAGTTGACATGAAAGCAGAAAAAAAGGTCAGCCCCGAGCTCCTAAATGGCTACTCTGACTATACCGTATATGACGGATGGAATCTCAAGGGCTGGCCCCTGAAAACTCTAGTTCGAGGAACAGTTGTCGCAGAAGATTCCAAAGTAATAGGAAAAGCAGGATACGGAAAGTTTGTCCAAAGGCCAGTCCTAGCGTAATATCTCAAACTTGCCGTTCTCTTTTGCCTTGTAAATCATGTCAGGTTTTGAAAATATTCCAACCTCTATGACGCCAGGAATTCCTATTATTTTTGCCGCCAATCCTTTGGGATTTGAAATTTTGCCAAATTCACAGTCAAGTATGATGTTTCCATTTTCAGTCACATATGGATATCCTCGCTCTAACAATCGTATGTGTGGCCTGCCTCCATGCTTTTTAATCTGAATTGTTGCCGTGTTTCTTGCAAACTGGTGCACCTCTACTGGCACACTACGGTCAAGCTGTTTTACAAACTTGGACTCATCAGCTATGATTACAACTTTTTTTGCCATGCTGATTAGTATTTTTTCCCGCAGGAGTGCACCCCCTCCGCCCTTTATCATGTTGCCCTTGGTATCTATTTGGTCTGCTCCATCAAAAACTAGATCAACGTGATTTATCTGATCAGGCTCGATTATTGATATTCCTCCCTTTTCTGCCTCCATCTTGATCTGCAGCGATGTTGGAATTGCTTTGACAGAGAGATGATTTTTCTTCAGATATGATGATAACAACTTTACAATTGCAGTTGCAGCCCTACCGCTTCCAAGACCTATGATATAGTTGTTCTTTACCATTTTTAGCGCTTGGGGCGACAATGCCTTTATGGCATCATCCACTGTCAATTATTCTACCTCTACTTGTTCCAGTTTGGACAGGGCTTTCATTATTTCGCTTTTTATTTTATCTAAATCCTTGTCATCGTCTTCGATTTTTTCTTCTTCTGGTATCTTTATTGGAGTTGGAAGCTGTATCTTCTTTTCAACCTGTATGACTGCCTCAGGCTTTGGTACATCTATTGTTACAATCTCCTCTTTTGGTACAAGAGGAGTAGGCTCTACTGGAATAATTGACTGTGGAATCTCTAGTGTTTCCTTGACTGGCTCGATAATTTTTTCAGGCTCTATGGTTTTCTGAGGTATTGTTATCTCTGACGGAAAGTCTGGCAT
>JBAVVB010000114.1:0-1500 GCA_049697075.1 Nitrosotalea sp. | reverse complement strand
TTGAAGGGAAACATACTGTTAGATCTTCAAATGGAAGACATCGAACTAATTATGGTGCTCTCAACTTTGACAGGCTAAAAGATGTGTCAGTGGATCTTTAAGAGAGATCAACTCGTAAGAATATCCTAGATTCTGGTCTGGATAATAATACTGAGCCTTGACTGGGAGCGGAAGATTGTCAGCAATCCACACCGTATTGTTTTTTCCATTTGGTTCCATGTATGATAAAACGTATGTTTCAAGGGTTCCAAAGGGAAGAGCGGTCTTGGTACAGTCTCTCACTCTCATGTGTTTATGCAGTGATCCTATGTAGATATCTCCCCATGAAGCGCCGTTTGCCAGATACTTGTCAGATGTAGCATACCAGTTCATCGCAAAGATTGTGTTGTCTAGCATGTCAAAGTAAGGCTTGGCTTTCTGAGTCACATTGGTGAAAAAGTAGACATTTCCAATTGGTATTGTCTGACTGATTGGATCTGTTCCGTTATCTGGTTTTATTGAAACAAGCATTGTTTGCTTGCTATCATTTTTTGGCTGAAAATCCACATCCGTGTGGAACTTTGTACCGTTATAATCAACCATATATATCATGCTAGGATAATACTGTGAACCTTTGCCTATGTGCCATCGGCTTGCATTTATTGGTGCGGTATTAAGATGCAGATTTATAAAAACTGGCCATACTATTCCTGCTACTGCAGCCACAACTATGATCCCAAAAAGAATCACCGGCTTGGTATATGCCACGTATCCTTAGTTAATCATCCAAGAATTTAATATCAGCTTAACTTGGGTTTGTCTGACATATCTGGACTACCTTTCTATGGATGATAAGAACATGAGCAGTAGAGAGGTAATGGTATTACAGTAGTTCCAAATGACGCATTTGCAGGCCATATCTGAAAATTGGAACAATAAAGCTGCTAAACTTGTATAATTCACATACACTAAATAGAAATTAACAAGGACGGTCTACGTGACTAAGAAATATGCTGCGGTATACCAACGGGAGAAGACCGTAGACCGCCTGTATCAAAATTCATTTCATATTATCTAAGGATGTTCCATCATCTTACCGTGTGTTATGTGGAACTATATTCTATGACGATATTGTTTTACTCTGAAATTATGCATCTAGTTGATAGCAGGTGGAATAGGATGTACATCCATTGCGGTATAAAACTCTGTTGCGGTGACTGGTATCTGTATCAAGGTCAAAGAGCCACCGTTTAGTAACTCCTAAAACATGTTGATGCGGAAGATTTCAGATCTGTTTTACTTGTACCACTGTTGTCACCGTTGCATTCTTGTCATCTTGTAAAGTGCCTTCAATTACTATGGGCATGGTTTGATTATACCTTGTGATGCCATTGGAAACAAGGACTGTATTGCTATATTTTGCTGTCTGACCGGGACCAAGGTTTTTAGCTATTGTTACACGATCGTAAGGATGGCCTAAAAGCCCCATTTTCCCCATGAGAAAATGAACATTGGAAACTT
>JBAVVB010000113.1:0-6823 GCA_049697075.1 Nitrosotalea sp. | reverse complement strand
TATTTGTTCATTAATGACAAAACCGCATACCCCGCAAAACCTTTCTCCAGTGGAACCGTCCGTTACCATGGCACTCTTTCCACAGCGAGCGCATTTCATGTGTGAATCAGAATCAAGAGAAAGCATTCAGTTTATCACTATATTATAACATCGGTCAAGCAATAAGAACGGTGCTATTACGCCTTTTTATTTTTATAATTCTATAACCGAATTTCAACAAAAAGAAGAGTTCTATTTCATTAGAACTGCAGTGACGATTCCAGCTCCTATAAACCCACCAAGTACCATAAACAGAAGGTCAAATGCAACTACTTTCTTAAATGAGGCATGTACCTCTTTTTTCCATACTGATGGTTTTATTACTTCAAGTACATCTACCAAGGGAGAGAATCGAATTTTTCCTACTAGTTGTTTTCCAATTTTGTAGTGATTCTTACTTTCGTATATTTTACTCAACTATAGTATACATGACGGTGCCACTTAAGGAAGCACTACAGAAATAGGATGCAACCTACTTTTTGTAGCTCCAAATGACACATTACACCGCTTTATTAGAGATGAGAAGGTACAAGAGTTAGTCATGGAAGAAATCTCATGGGACGTAATCGAACAAGTTTTTAGCCAAACTGTCAGGGAGACTGGGATAGTTGATTACAGCCTTCAACAAAAGATTTTCAGCGATATCAAGAAGGAACTGACTTGTCAGATTGAGGAAAGTCTAGGTAGAAATGTAGAAAGTATGACACGTGAGGAGCTAAAAAACATCATAAGAAAAGCAATAGACAAAGTCAACAAGTCACACATTGAATTGATTTAGTTCTATTAACTATTCATAAATTACAGTCTAACTATGTAATTTCTTCTGTTGATTTACCACCTCTGAAATCGATTCCAATTGGACTCGGCTATGTTACAACGCTTTATTAGAGACGATGACGTAATAGAATCAGAATCACATGACACAACATATAGTGGCAAAATATTTTGATGCAAATTACGTCTTGAGATTAGGAGTAGAATTTGCCGGATTTGTTGATAAACGAGGCCGCGTTATTGATTTTGCTTGTAAAAATGAAATCCATTTATCAAAAGAACAAAGGGAGATGTTTTTCATGATGAATGCACTGAACATTTCTATGCAGGGCGAGTATGATGATTTCGGCGCTGTCAAATATACCATAACAGAGCGGGAAAATTCAAAAATTATTTGCATTCCGATTCCAGCGGGAATGATAGTATTGATGACAGACATGGCAGCTGACCACCGCCAGATTATAAAGAGAACTTTGGAGAGCATAGCTAATGTAGAAAATCTTGGTGGCTACACGTCGATGTCTGGGATCGTAACTTGAACATTTCAAGTGGCAAAATTTCAAAAAGATTAGAATATCGCTTTGCATCAGAACTGTCACTAGTTGCCGGAATAATCATACTTGGTGCCGCCGTCTTATCCCTGAAGCACATGACATTTTTTCCAGATATGGGATGGATGGCTGGACCTTATCTACACGGCCATGTTGACATTACATCCATAGTTGGAATTACAAGTGGTATCATGGTCATCATATATGCAATCATGATCTATGCACAGCCCTCTCACATTAGAAAGTGGGGAATGCTGATCTGGTTCTTCTCTAGCCTGAGTTTCTTTGGAATTGGCGGTTTTATCATAGGGGGAATACTGGGCATAATTGGGGGATTTTTGGCAGTAACAAAGGGAATCACATTCTTTGGTTCCAGGCCAAGATTTTTCAAAAAATAATGTTAAGGATGTCATCAGAATTGCATGTTAACTTGCAAGCAGAACACCCAAACAAATTCAAAAAGATCTGCAAAAAATGCAAGAGCGAATTTGAAGATGACAATGGTTATCCCATATGTAATTATTGCCTAGAATTACTTGATGATTGGGAGTAGTTTTGATGATTGATCCTTGACTCATCGGTTCTTGTTCCAATGACAATCGCAATTACATCCTTCTTTACATTTCACTCTTTTACAATCCGAACACACATCATGTCTCCAAAAATGGTCTTGTTCCATGAAATTATTAACACCTACTATCCGGTAGGCTTTTTGGTATTATTGTAGAATGAATTATTCTTCATCTTCTGTCTCCCTGATGTCTTCTTGCGCATCTTGCTCGACTTGCTCTAACTCATGTGTCTCTTCTTTCATTTCTTCGCTATCTGTTTGGCGTATTTCTTTAGATTCATCGCGTTTGGATTTCCACATTGATTTGAAAAAATTCTTCATTTATCTCTGATATTCATACGTGATGATACTACTTAAGACAGATGAGGTGGCAACAAAAACTCAATTTATTATTCTTGCCATTACATCCGATGGATGTTCAACAGTCAGGCCTCTTTTGACAAAGAATCTTGAAATGTTAGTGATATCTCTTTGGAGAAATTCTTTTGCATTTCTGTGTCGTATGTCAATAGCTGATCCCAGATCAAAAAGAATCAAACCATTTTCTGTTTTGAAAATATTGTATTCTGAGAAATCAGCATGTACAAGTTCAGCTTTTTTGTAAAGCTGAGAAATGATTGAAATTGCATCTCTATAGTTATTTTCATCAATTTCTGATTCTACAAGAGTTTTTGCTGGGACACCGTTCTTCCCTATAAATTCTAGTACCAAGACATTTTTTAGAATGCGAATTGGTTTGATTGAGGGAATATCATGTTTAACACATTGGTTCAGATTGTGAAATTCCTTTTGTGCCCAAAGCTCTACCATGTTCCTCGTGCCTTTTTTTATGCGAGTAAATCTTGGATCATCGACAAGGTATGGTTTTCTTTTTTTAAAATTTGAAGCCGTTACTAGATATATCTTGAGAGCGATATCATTTCCATCGCGATCCACAGCCCAGTACATCTTGGCTTCCTTGCCAGAGCCGACTACTCCATTGACATATGCTATGGTTCCTGAATTTATCAACTTGGACAAGGTCATTATAGACGTCCTGTCCAAGACGTCGTCCATGACCTTTTTTTTGTCAAAGACATCTTTCTCTGACGTTCCACGTCTTTCATTTTTTAAAAGCTGATTGTCAACACGTTTTGCTAATTTTTTTCCAAGATCATCTGGCAACAGAGTGGATTCTGACATCTATTGTATACGGGTTGATCACTAATAATGGTATGTAAAAGATGTTGTCTGTGATATGGCAATCAGAGACTCTTCTCATGTCGATACCTGTTCTTGATGTATCTAGTATGATATTGTCCATGGGATAAAACCGATTTCATCAATCCATCATGGATCTTTTTTGGAACACCAAAGTACTGATAGACTCCACCATGATGAAATTCTATTTCCAATATTTGCATTGATTCATCATAGCCAACTGATTTTAGATCATTGGATTTGATTCGTATTCTATCCATATTTGATCATATGTTATGCAATCATCTAAATCATTGGTTCAAGTCATATGAGACAAGTCTGCTGTTCTGATATCATTTCATCATGGTGGTATGGGTCTAGAGTGGAAACTGCAAATCATATGTAAGCCTAGTTGGCTTGGCATGTGCTTCGAAATCAATTTTAATGAGGTAGAAAAAGGTTTGCTGTGGATATGGCAACTTATGATGATTTTGCTAAATTAGACATTCGTGTGGCAAAAATAATTGAGGTAGAGAAGATTCCTGGCAAGTCAAAAATCATAAAGGGCACTATAGATTTAGGCGAAGAAAAAAGACAGGTAATAATCGGTGGTGCAGAATATTATCAACCTGAAGAACTGGTAAACAGAAAAGTCATAGTAATATCGAATTTGGAACCAAGAAAGATTGCCGGCGTAGAGTCTAACGCAATGCTTTTGGCTGCAGACTTGAACGACAGACCTTTTTGGCTCACTGTCAATGAAGACGTCCCGCTTGGAACAAAGATAAAGTAGACTAGTCGTATTTTACAGGATGACTTTCTTGCCTGGGTTGAGGGTATTGGTGGGGTCAAAGAATTGTTTTACCTTTTTAAAAACTGAATAGGTGTCACTTCCGTATTGTAGTTTTACAAACTTTGATCTTGCAAGACCATCTCCGTGTTCCCCTGTTATGGTACCACCTATGCTTATAACGCCAGAGAAAAATTCTAGCGCAATCTTCTTGATTAGACCCCTATCTTTCTTCTTTAAAATTGGTCTAATGTGTAAATTGCCATTGCCAGCATGCCCGTATATGATAACTCTCATGGGGTACCGAGATGCTAAAAATTTGACTAAATCAAGTAGAAGAGGCAGTCTGTGTACTGGTACTGTAGCGTCCTCTATTGTGGAGGAGACTATTTCCTGTTTTGAAATACTCTTCAAACTGTATGATAATGCCGAGTTTCGATAAGTCCACCACTGGGCTATCTGATTGTATCTTGTTGTGGACAAAATTATTTTACCAGATGATATCTGTTGAATCTTGATTCTCTTTTTTGATATTTTATTATCAAACTCTACAAAGAGAAGACATTTTGTACCATTTGGCATCTTGTGTTCAATATGTTGAATAATATTATGATCGATTATCTCTACTGCAGACGGTTCAAGTCTCAGAATTTTTGGCACGTCAATGACTGCTTCTTTTAGTGTCTTGTATGCAATTATTGTGAGAACAACTTGTTTTGGAAGCAAGAAAGTTTTGAGCTTGGCCGATGTAATTATTCCAAGAGTTCCCTCAGAACCCGCCATGATTTTTTGCACATTTGAATATGACGTAACCTTGTCAATTCTGTAACCGCAAGAATTCTTTGATACACATGGAAATCGTTTTTGGGTTTGCAGTCTTGTCATTTTGAGAATTTTTTTTGTTATAGGACCTCTCTTGGGAAGGGTCATGATATCTCCCTTGGATGTAATCATTCTTGTCTGAATCAGGTTATCTATGGTGCTACCGTACTTTAATGAATGACTCCCGCTTGCGTTGGTTCCTATCATTCCACCGATAGTGCAGAATGGACCAATTGATGGATTTGGACCAAAAAATTTTCCATGTTTCCTCAGCATGTCATCTAGTTCTCCCTTGAAAACCCCGCTTCCAGTTTGTACGAATCCTCGTCCAATCTTGATTTTATCAAAATATTTCATATCTAAAATAATTCCAGTTCCAAGATCTCCACCAACAAGCCCGGTGCCCGCGCCTCTCGGTGTAACAGAAATTTTATGGCGCAAGGCAAATCTGAGAATTCTAATGATATCTTTTTCATTTCTGGGAAACGCTATTGCGGACGGTCTTACGATGTAAGAACTGGCATCTACTGAATAAAGATCTAATGTTTGTTTATCAAATGATATCCTGCAGGTTACTGTTTTTGTAAGTTTTTTACTTATCTGGCTTGACAGCATGTTCTCTCTTGACATCTTAAGTTAAAAACAATTTCAATTTCTCACAAAGATTTAATTTAGATTGTATAAGCTTTTTTCATATTGGATTTTCTAGGAATTAACGCGAGTAATCTTCTCAATACTAATGATAATTCCAATCCGTTAATGTGGCTGGTGTGGATTGTTCCAATCTTTGTCTTTATGCTTTATGGGCAAAAGATCCAATTGCAAGTTACCTCATCAGAAATTAACAAATCACTTGAAAAGTTGAAAACATATCGAGACGATACTAGGAAAGAATTGATAGATTATATCAAAAATACTCTAAAACCAAATTGGGATATCTCGCCTAGGCTTGACAGGTATCTTGAGTACTTTACAATAATGCCGGTTGATATGGATCCAAACGGAATTGTTTCTAAAATTAGACATATCATGAGGACTCGTGAAGACTTTACAAGAGAACAAGTCAAGGCACTAGCCACAGAGCTGAATTCACTTGAAGCAAGTAAGATAGCAAATATACTTGAAGTGGTTACCACCATACACCTACTTTACAAGAGTGTACGACATCTTTTCCTAACTGCAAAAAAACAAAACAACTTTCCTTTGATCTTACCTTTACAAATGATGATACCATTTATCATGGAAGAAGCTGAAGCTCTCAGAACTGCGGTACCTGCATTCAAACAAGGTCAACCAATTGGTGATGGTATAGGTCCAATGATCGTAGGAAAGATGATGATTGATACAAAGAAGATGGAAGCTGCATATGAAACAGTTTGGAGTGAAAAGGAATTCGAGGGACGAAAACTCTTACTAATGAAGGCAGAAGGTCCATCTGGCACTGTAGGAAGACCAGGAGAGGCAACTGAAAAAATAATCTTGACAATAAAGCCTGATATCATCATAATGGTAGATGCAGCCCTAAAGCTAGAAGGGGAAACAACCGGATCTGTATCTCAGGGATTTGGAGCTGCAATTGGAGGTATTGGTACAGAAAAATTCCAAATTGAGGAGGCAGCTACCAAACATGGTATTCCAATCTATGCCGTTGTGATAAAACAGTCAATCAAGGAAGCTATTACATTGATGAAAAAAGAGATTGCAGATGCATCAGAGAAAGCAACATCTCAAATTTATGATATGATAAAAGAGAACACAAAAACAGGTCAGGCTGTTTTGATAATTGGTGTTGGAAATACAATAGGTGTGTCACAATGATATTCTTTAGGAAGAAGCAAGAGATCATCGATCCATATACTGTTGAACAATGCGCCTCATGCAATATGACTAAAAAAAGAAAATTTGTAGAAGGAGATTACATCTTTAAGATGATTGGAAAATGCTCATCTTGTAACAATGGGCAGGTATCTATATCAAAAATCTTCGGCGAAGTCGTCAAATAGTTGTTACGGTAACCCCATTTTCTTGAGGTATGAAGGTATGCTCTGCTTGAGCCACTCTCTGGTTATTTGCTTCTACCAAAATAGGATATGATCT
>JBAVVB010000112.1:0-5038 GCA_049697075.1 Nitrosotalea sp. | reverse complement strand
GCATTACTCATGTCAGTACATGTGCTTGAAAGCTCTGGCATGCATCCCCAGATATCCAGTATGATTAAGAGCATTATACAATGGTAAGATCATCCGGACATGTTTTCATACTTTCTATGAGTATCAGTTAACGAGATTGTAAAATTGATCAAATTCTTTTTTGAGTATCCACAAGGAAAACTCTAGAAGTCATGCTACCTTGAAAAGTAGATTATAAAACCTAATTTGGTTTCATCAAAATTTTACCAATAAAGTCGCCTCTTAGCATCTTGGTGTATGCCTCTACAGCATTTTCAAAAGTATAGATTGAATCAATTATTGCTTTTATCTTCCCTTGTGACATCCAATATAGCCCATCCTCGAGTTCTGCACGAGTTCCCTGTGTGGAGCCCAAGACGTTTATACCTTTGAAAAATATGTGCCTGAGATCAGTTTGTACATCATATCCAGTTGTAGCACCTGTTGTAACTAGAGTTGCTCCATATTTTAGCAATGTCAATTCCTTATTCCAATGAGATCCTCCAATGTGTTCAAAGATAATGTCTACTCCGGGATTAGTTCCCTTCTTTTTTGCAATGTCTTTTGTAATTGCAAAGACTTCTTTGTGCCAGTCGTCCTTTCTATGATCTATTGCAAAATCTGCTCCAAGTTTTATGCATTCCTCAAGCTTGTTCGGGCTTGCAGTAGCAATGACATCACAACCATATAGCTTTGCAATCTGAATTCCAAATGTTCCCATCCCAGAAGTCCCTCCCATTATGAGTACTGTCTGTCCCGGTTTGATCTTTGCCCTGCTCACTAGCATATGCCATGAAGTCATCATGACCATTGATGACCCTGCAGCCTCCTCATAGCTGATGCTTTCGGGAATTTTTACCACGTTTACTTCTGGCAGATGAGCATATTCGCAGTATCCCCCCCCATAGAGGCCCAGTTTGGAATCCCCAGATTTTTCTGTGCGGGCAATCATATTCACGACCTTCAGTGCATGCCATGCAGACTCGACATGACATGTTGCCATGTGATACGACTCTATCTCCGACCTTAATTGTGGTTACATCACTTCCCACTGCAACAACTTCTCCCGCGGCGTCAGTTCCTGAAATATGCGGCATTGGAATCTGGATTGGTTTTCCTCGCATTCCCCAAATATCATCATGATTTAATCCTGCGACCTTTACTTTGAAAATAACTTCGTTTGGTTTTGGTTTAGGATCAGGTACTTCCTTGATTTTCAAAATCTTTGCATAGTCATCATCTGGTGCATACTCTTCGTAAACCAGAGCTTTCACAAAGCATATGACTCGAAATGGCAATATTAAGAAATTGGTTATCAAACCATTGGGTAGTACGATGACATGACATGTTGGACTATACCAATAATAACTTGGATAATTTCACAAAGAATTCGAATGGAAGAACAGAGACAATAAAAAAATTAGTTCTAGTGGCTATGTCCACAACCACAAGAATCATGACTTTCTGCTGCTCCATGCATTTCCTTTCCTGAACATTTAGAACATTTATCGGAGCCAGTAGCAGAAAAGAATCCTATTCCGCATACAACGCATTTCGTGCTTGTCATATAGAAGAACTACTTTTTACCGGTATTTATTGATACAGAGTCAAGAAAAGGTCGTTATGGTCAATTCTAGCATGCAATATTTTGCAATCAGGCCTTTGACCTAGAGGTTTACCTTTTTGATTCAATTTTCTACGGCCATCCTCGTACGGGTATCAACAACATAAGATCCGCCAATTCATAGAATTTATTAATTGATTATGTCGGTATGGGGGTATGATGTCAAAACCAACGATCGCATTATTTGGTGTTTTGACCCTAGTTGCGATTCTTGCAATAGCTCCGTCAGCTTTTGCAGAGTCTGGAACAACTGTGAACATTTCAGCCGGCGCAGGCTCGAGTCCAAACTGCTCGCAAGCAAACAACTGTTTTAATCAGGATGCTATCACTGTAGCACCAGGAACAACTGTAACATGGCAAAACAATGACAAAGTTAGCCATACTGTAACAAGTGGTAGTCCATCAGACAATCAAACCGGTACTATCTTCGACAGTAGTTTGATTGCATCTGGAAAGGACTTTTCATTTACCTTCAACAATCCTGGCACATACAACTACTTTTGTCAAGTTCATCCATGGATGACAGGTCAAGTAATTGTCGGAGCAGCAGCTACAACTTCCAGCACAACTAGCAGTAATACACCAGCGAATACAACTAGTACAACACCAAGCATGAACATGTCATCAGGTACAACTATGTCTTCGATGCCATCAACTAGCAATCAATCCAGTAGCACAACACCTACTACAACTACACAATCAGCACCAGTACAACCAAGCGAGACTTCACAAGTAGTGTATAACGATTCCGACAATCCTTCTGGTCCATTTCAAAGTATGGGATGGGTAGCTGGAATGATAATAGCTGGAGTCTTAAGCGGTTTAGGAATCTGGACAGCAGTACGACGTAGATAGGATAACTAATGGAGTCCAAAAAGACTACATTCTTTTTATTTTTATAAAATTATTTCAACTAAGACATAGGTTTTGATATTGAGCATTTTACTCAGATTACATTTTCAAAAAGAAGAATTCGTCAATATTCTTCATTTCTTTTTCTGAGAGATTTGTTTGCGAGTATGTACGGACCAAGTAAGGAACAAGAGTGTCGAATTGTTCTGGAATCAGTTTTACATTATTTCTTATCAATGAAATTCTTGTTTATCAGCCTTAGGTGATTTTTTAGGCGTGCTCCAGTATACCGTCCTTTTTTTAGAAGAGGTGTATAAACTTGCGAGACAAAAAGAAAAGGAATGCGAACATACTGCGTAGCAACCAGTGGGATAAGCGTTGAGGTGGTGCGCTTTACTACTTTTTCAGAGTAATTCCACATTTCCTCCTCATATTTACAAAAGTCTTGGTATGCCTTTTCTGCATATTTAGCATATCTATTCCAATCATCTTTTAGAATTTTATTTGGATTGATTTCATTCCAGTATGGTATTTTTGAGCCAAGATCACTCTCATTGGAAATTTCGTCATTAGATTTTTGATTATTTAGATTTTCATCAATACAGCGAATGTGATCTGTGCGAAGGATCTGATATGCCTCGTTTATTAACTTGAATTTTTCATCATTTTGTTTTGAAATGCTTTTGTCGGGATGATATTTTAGTGCCATCTTTCGATATGCATCTTTTATCTCCCGTACGGATGCTCCTTTTTCTAGGCCAAGTATCCGGTAACATGTACAGCCATTCAATGGGTGATATTTACCAAACTATTTTAAAAAAGTTTAATTTCATTTTCTTGTTCTAATTGGAAAATAAATTCAATCAGGATGAAATTAACCATATTTTAGGCAGGCTTACAAAAAACAAGGCCACAATTTAACCTATTTACGTGTAAGAAATCGGTCAATCCAATTACCGGTCTTTAAGACAAAATTATCGTAGTATCATTGAAATATTTAGCAACCAATTTACTATTAGTTGAAAAAACCAATACTTACAATAGTAATTGGCGGAATCCTTGCGGCAGTTATCATATTTTTGGCGTTCAGTTTTCTTCCCATATTACCGCCCTCTCAAAAATATGCCATCTCAGTTAACCCCATCCTTGTGAAAGATGAAATGGGTACAGAGACTCATGTCTCCATCAAGAACACTGGAATGGATGCACTCACTAATGTCACAGTTAATTATGGTGGAACCGCAAAACCTGACATAATTCCGATTCTCAATCCAGGTGACAAGATTATGCTCTCTCCACCTGACGGTAGTGATCTGACGGAGGTACAAGTTACAACAGACCAAGGAATTGACATAACCGAGCCATACACTACCCCTGCAAGTGCTCCTTTTATTGGAAATTCTGGCTATGGTGGATGACAGGATCTGAAATTACTGATCAAAAGCATTCATTCATGCTCTCAAGCAATCAAATTGATTCTTTGAGTCACCCTTTATCAGATAGAGAGAATTTGTTTACATCATTTATGCGAGATAAATCAGTACTATGGCAATCAGAATGTAAAAATTTTCATGCTACGTAACAACAGGATCGTTGTATATTTTTGGCTAATTTAACGTCTTGTTATACCAGCGTGGAAAAAAGATAATTACTGAGTAATGCGTTTCAAGTATGAACTTGTAGACTTATGGCCAAAGTAAAAATCAATCTATCATGCGGGGAAATTACAATAGAATTTACAGATATGAACGACTTGGAAGACCAGCTGAAAAAAATGGATCTTCCTAGAATAGATTCCATGCTTAACGCCAAAAAACAAGAAGTTACACCAGATACAGAAAACTCAAGAAAGACGACAGCTCCAGATGTGGACAATATTGTGAAAGAGCTTGGCACAGTCAATATCTTGAAGATATCAGAACGCGGACAAGATGCAATAAAGTTGGCAATATTTTTGGCTGCAAGCGGAATGAATCGTGAAGATATCAAAAAAATTACAGGGATTACAATTTTTAGCTCTTAAGAGATGACTGCCATGTCACCAGATCATCCTGCTCTCAACATATTAAAATCGTGATGGGTTTCATCGATTTGTATCATCGATAACTTGCGAAAATTTATTGCGATTTTTAAGATGTCTGGCGTGACCCTTTGCGCAGAACATGGGGAAATCACTTCCCAATGAATCAGTACCAATGTACCTTTTTCACTCACTAGTTTCTGCAGGGTCACGCAGATTAGTTATCTGCGCTTACACAAGGCATTGATCAACTTACGTATTTATTGTATTTAAAGTACGGTACGACGGATACAGACAAGCAAAATTTTATACACATTATCCTCACTATCACCTTCTTTTTGACATGTTGGGACAAATAGTCTCTTTTCGAATTGTTCCACAGTGGAATTGAATTTTATGCCATAATTCCATCTTCCTTAAGTCTGTTTTTGACATTAACCATGATATCGTGAATAGAGACAAAAAGATCATAATTGCTCTGCCTGTAGTCTTTGCGATATACTCTATACTGTTAATTTCATTTT
>JBAVVB010000111.1:0-5278 GCA_049697075.1 Nitrosotalea sp. | reverse complement strand
AACCCATATTCATTGCGGGGTTTGACGTAGAATTAGAACCCATATTCATTGCGGGGTTTGACGTAGAATTCGTCATAGTAGAATTGGAACCTGTAGAATTAGCCATCTGCGCAAATACTGGAGACATGCCAGCTGCACTTAATAAAATACCAAGTAACACTAGCCCTTTAACGCTAATTTTCACTAAGGACGAGTTTGTTTTCTCGTATATAAGCAATTACTAAAAATTAATTAATTCCTGAATGAATTGCAATTGGCAAAACTTTGCTCTGTTTTAGTTGTGCCCAGCACTTACAATGCCCCAAACTCTTTGGTCCATTCATCGTATTTATCCAGCATGGCATCGTTAACACTAGGCTTTCGTCTTGCAATGACATCTTCAAAGTCTTTTGTTGATATGCTTCTAGGTTGCGAACCACCAGCAATGTCCTTTTTCTGAGAATCCATCTTTTCGAAAAACTCATCAATTATTTGTAATTGGGTGGATTGACAGATGTCTTTGATGTCACTTGCACTATATCCAGATGTAGCGGCAGAAAGCTTTTTCAGATCTATTGAGCCTTCGCTTTTTATTTTTGAAATATAAAGAGAAAATAGATTCTCCCTTGCTTCAAGAGAAGGAAGTGGAATATAGATCCTCTTTGTAAATCTTCGAAGAAAAGGCCAATCTAAATTCCATGGCTTGTTTGTAGCGGCCATCACATACATCTGAATATCTTTTCCCTTGCTGTTTATGCCATCCATCTCCGTGAGAAACTGGTTTTTTACTCTTACTTCTCCACCGTTCTCACTTTGTGTGTCTCCAAGGAGCGAGTCAACCTCGTCTATAAGCATGATAACAGGATTGTTTTTTGATGCATAGCCTCGAGCCATAGTGAATAGCTTTGACACATTCTTCTCGGCTTCTCCTAACCATTTGTTCATCACAGACGCCGCATCTACATTTACAAAATCTCCTTGTATTTCGCTAGCAGATGCAGCTGCGAGGAGAGTTTTGCCACATCCAGGAGGTCCATACAAGAGAATCCCTCTTGGCCAACCAAGAGTAAACAAGTCAGGTCTTCTGGTTGGATAAACTATTGATTCGCGTAGTGCTCTTTTTGCGTCTTCATGACCTATTACCTCACTCCAGCTAACATTTGGTTTTTCTTTAAGTATCATCTTGTCCATTTCGCCTCCACGAGCAGGTACATTTGCAGTAGATCCTGATTTCATGTCAGAGCGGGGCTTTGCATCAGATCTTGGTCTGGCATCAGAGTTTTGAGTAGATTCATCGTATCCACGTAGCGAGTTTATCTTAGACTGGTATACATTACAACGGTCTTTGTATATCGTATTTATCGGATTTTCAGGAAAAAGTTGAATCATTTTAATGAGTGCGTCAACAGCTCTTTGATAGTTTGCAACTGCCATGCCGTTTGCACCTGCCTCTTCTTGCTTTATCGCTTCTGCCGCATGCTTGCTAGCTATGGCTTCTAATTCTACTACAGCACTCATATCTACAGTAATCTGTTCATACGGCTCAAAATCATAAAATGTGAAGGTATATGCAATCATTTGTTAAATTAATTACATTCAATTCGTTCAGCAAAGAACTCAAAGAACACCTATCGTGAGTATTGATCATCTATTAAGCTAGAGTTTCTGAAAAATACTCTCTATCATAGAAATTATATTACTGAAAACTTCTGCTGGCGCGTTTACCACCTGATTTACCACTGCTGCGGAACTAGTTTTCGCAGGATTTGAGCTTGATGTGCTTGATTGTGTTGATGATGGAGTAGAGGATGATGATGACGGAGTGGATGATTGAGATGAAGGTGTAGATTGAGTGCTTGATTGTGTTGATGATGGAGTAGAGGATGATGATGCAGATAACGACGATGTACCAGAGCTGCCTGAATGACTAGAGTCTCCAGCATAGGTAGCTGTTATGGTTATGCCGCTAGATGAAGTTGTAGGCGGAGTATATGTTAAAGCACATTGATTATTTGAAAGTATGCACACATTTGGACTAAAAATTCCTCCTGCGCCGTTGTCACTCCATGATATGATGCCAATCATTGAGGAAGAGGGATTTGAAGTGTCAGCAACAGTTGCAGTTACAGTCATGGCACTACCTGCAGTAAAGTTTCCAGAATTCAATGTAACCGTAGTGGTTGTTGCATCAAGTGTGGCACTTGTAGATATTTGTGATGCGGCTGAGCTGCTTAAATGCGTACTATCTCCTGAATAGGTAGCATTAATTGTAATTTCATTTAGAGGATTTGGAGAAGCGGAATACGTTGTTACGCATGTTTCAGATGGCAATGTGCAAGAAGATGGATTGAATGTGCCACCAGCATTATTGTCACTAAACGAAATAGTGCCTGAAAGTGCAGTAGGTGAGCTTGATGTATCACTTGCTTGAACTGTAAATGTTAATGTTCCATTGGAAGGTAGTGCTGCAGAATTTGGCGTAATAGTTGTACTTGTAGGATTGAGCTGACTTATCATCAAAGTTGATGTTCCACTACTTGTGGCATGAGTGGAATCACCTTCATAGCTTGCAGTTATTGTAACAGAAGAAGAGCTGGCGGAAGGTGTGTATGACGTGGTACAGCTACCAGATGACAATGTGCAAGAAGCTGCATTGAATGTACCGCCAGCACTGTTGTCACTCCATGAGATTGTTCCAGTAGGTGTAGCAGATGGGTTTGAAGTGTCACTTATCAAAACAGTAAACGAAACAGTTCTACCTGCAGATACGGTTGCAGGGTTTGGTGTAACAGTTGTACTTGTAGAATCAATTTGACTTGCTGTCAGAGTGGATGTTCCACTACTGGTGGAATGAGTAGAATCTCCACCATAGCTTGCAGTTATTGTAACTGAAGAAGAGCCGGTGCCAGGAGTGTATGACGTGGTACAGCTACCAGATGACAATGCACATGCTGGAGGGTTAAATGTGCCTCCTGCACCATTGTCATTCCATAAGATGGTTCCCGTAGGGGTAGTAGGAGCGTTTGAGGTGTCACTTACTTGAACTGTGAACGAAACGGTTCCACCTGCAGATACTGTTGCAGGATTTGGTGTAACAGTTGTACTTGTAGAATCAATTTGACTTGCTGTCAAAGTTGATGTTCCACTACTTGTGGCATGAGTGGAATCACCTCCATAGCTTGCAGTTATTGTAACAGAAGAAGGAGGACTTGTACCAGGAGTGTATGACGTGGTACAGCTACCAGATGACAATGTGCAAGAAGCTGCATTGAATGTGCCACCAGCGCCATTGTCATTCCATGAGATCGTTCCGGTAGGTGTAGCAGATGGGTTTGAAGTATCACTAACAGTTACAGTAAGTGTTACAGGTGATCCGGGATTTGCAGTGGACGAACTTGTTGATACGGTGACAGTTGTAGAATCAAGAGGGCTGGAAACTGATGTACTGTTGCTGTCGGTAAATATAATGCTGCTATTATCTGCCATTGCCGGAAGAACAGTAAATCCGCCTAAAAGCGATGAACCCAAGATACACAATATAAGAAAAAATGGAGTTACAGAATTTTGCATATTCAGTTTACCAGATACATTCCATTTATCTGACGTTACACGCCTGTTTTTCTCATACATCTGTTCCTTGAAAGGATTTTTGAGATAATATGACCCGTTGTAGAACCTTGGTAACTTGTATGTGAAGATTTTTACAAACATATAATGAAAACTTGATTGCAATTGTTGCTTCCATCCAAAATATCTAAGTAACCTTGATTATTCCGCTAGATACAAGATATTGTATTCCTTTTATAAAATCAGAGTCTGATATCTGCCCATTGGCCCACCAACCAGCATTAGTTTTTACCCAAGATGGGATCTGTTGTGACGAAGAATTTGATGTTGATGCTGATAAGGGTATTTTCATTATTCCCTGCTGAACTAAATACTGCATTCCTGAGACAAAATCCGAGTCACCTAGCTGGCCTGTTGCCCAATAACCTGCATTCTTCTTTACCCACGACGGAATTACAATGCTTTGAGATGATGAATTTGTCGCACTAGCTTGTGCCATGATAGAGTTTTCTCCACTATTGTTTCCTGGTGTCGGGTTTTGCGAGGTACAGGGATGCATCTTAAAACCTGTCTGATTCCCAGATTGCCCAAAATGGCGTGTTCCATTTCCCATGGTTCCATTTTTACTATATTGGTGCATCATAGAACTACCAGTCATGTTTCCAGAATGATGCATCTTATGAGTTCCATTACTTGCATTTGGAAAACAGGGATTATGCATTCCAGATCCTGTCTGGTTTCCACTTGGCATAGCTTGACCCATTCCTTGATTGGGTTCTTGCGCCCAAGCAGTAGTTGAGCCATATTCCAAGCTGCTAGGCAGCACAAAAGTAAACGCAAGAATTAATGGAATCACCTTACTCTTGAAAAACATAAGTTATCGTACCCCACGGTCTCAGTCTCAATATTCGCGTATTTTAAAATTGAGCAACAAAGTTTCTGAACATTGTTCTTGTCTAATTTTTTAATACATGTCAAGTTAGAATTAAGACCTATAATTTTAGTTCGAGTGATTCACGAAGCTCCTTGCATCGGTTCCGTATTGTCATCTCTGTGGTAGACGAGGAAGCCAGTACAATGGCCTTTTGAGACTTTGATTCTCCATTTATCTGACATGATATGTACAATGCAGCTGAAGCAAACCCGACAGGATCTTTTCCTGAAGAGATTCCAATTTTCTTTGCCCGTTCTAAAATATTAAGTGCTGTACGCTTTGTTCGTTCCCGCACATCTACCTTGCTTGCTATGAAGACAAGTGATTTTACGGGATCTGCAACAGGCAGTTGCAAGTCTAACTCTTGAACGAGTTTCCTATAGCTCCTAGACAAAACTTTTCTATCAATATTGGCAAGACTTGCAATCTCCGACAAGGTGCGAGGTATCTCATTTTTTCGGCACACCGCATAAAGCGAAGCTGCAAGTACTACAGACGTGGATCTTCCCCTGCAAAGACGATTTAGATGAGCTTTCCTGTAAACATATGCAGTCTCTTGAACCATCATGTTGGATAATGCGAGTTTGTCTTTCAGCCTTTCAAGCTCTGAAAATGCCTGACGATAATTTCGGTCTTCAGACGGATTTACACTTGTTCTACTATCCCACATGCGAAGCCTTTCAATTTTATCTCTTGAATCAAATGGGATTGGTTTCCCATAGGCGTCCTTGCCAGAATTACCTATTACCGTGTTAAGCCCCATATCATGCATGGCAAGAGATATCGGGCTTCCCACCC
>JBAVVB010000110.1:0-6090 GCA_049697075.1 Nitrosotalea sp. | reverse complement strand
TACACACACATTATCCAAAAACATTGAATCATGAAATGCTCATTATTGCTCAAGAATCTAAAGTGCCAGAATCATTCATTCCTATTTTTATGCTCAAAGTGTTGGCAAGAGTAGCACAAAACGCACGTTCAAGTCATGAAATTAATCAGGATAAAGGCGTCAGTGTGAGAATGAGTGTTCATAGTCTTGAGTTACTAGTTAGCGAGGCTGAAAGGACCAGATCCTTATCTCATAATATATTGCCAGTACCTAGACCAAGTGATATCTTTTGTATAGAGCAATGTGCTAAATTCGAACTTGCTGAATTGGATGACACTACAGAAAATCGCCAAAAAACATTGAAGTATCTGATCGATACTGCTGTGAAGGATACTTCACTTGAGTATCTCAATGATATTGAACAGAGCATCTTTGATATAATTAAAACGGAATTTACAGGCAAAACCTTTGTAGTTTCTCAAGCAATTTTAGGTTCTAATAGTCTAGAAACTTCCTACGAAAATCAACTCCAGAATTTTAAATCTCTGTCAGTATTGGTGGATAAAATCTATCAAAAGACATTGTCTGAACAGAGTGAATTTGTGAATCAAGCTAATAAGCACAATGTGCGCCAAGATTCTCTAGTGTTTTCTGAAGTGATGCGTAACGAGCTTAGGTCTGCAATATTGGAATTAGCTCTAGACGGGCTTTGCTGTGTGGAACCTAAAATTTTGGATAAGAAAGAAGGCGCATACGTTGCAGCATAACATGGTAAACTTTCTCTATTTTCTAAATGAAAAGAAAGATTCGAAAGGTGCTGATTCAGATGTATCAAATGAACAACTAAGCAAAATTCTAAAGACAGTAGCGAAACAGGTGATAAAAGAGAAAACGCCTTCTGTACAGGATTTGGAAAGAATACTTCAGGGAATCACACAGGAACAACCGTCAGAATCTGAAACGGATGAAGAATCTAAAAATGAGCTAGATATTTATGGTAATAATGAGCCAATAACAAAATACCTGCAGAAAAAGGGATATCTAAAAGATAACAAAAGGTGGCTTACCAACAAAGGATTTTTTGAAATTGGTCAGAGAATGCTTGAGGACATAATCAAAGCAATAAACGAAGGAGGATTTGGACTTCATGAAACAAAAAACATGGGATCTGGTAGTACTATATTGGATACTACAAAAAAACTTGAGATAGGAGACGACATCAAAAATTTAGACATACCAAAGACGATATTGAATTCTGTACAAAGATCTAGGAATAAGCGACTAATAGTAGAACTACCGATTCATTTAGAATTTGAAGACTTTGAAAAATTTGAAACAAGAGAAGAAGTAAATGTTGCAGTTGTTTACTGTATTGATTTGAGCTCCACAATGAAATACTCTCTTGGTTCTGGTGAAGGGACTAGAATAGAAGCTGCAAAGAAAGCTCTGTGGGCATTGTATGTTTTAAATAAGAAATTCTTTCCAAGTGACTCTATCTACGTTGTAGGCTTTGGCTCTCTGGCGTCAGAAATTAAACAGCGTGACATACCGTACCTTAAAACTTTTGATGCAAATGATAATTTTTTACACTATACAAATTACCAAGCAGCATTTCGACTTGCTTTGAAGATTCTAAAAAAAGATGGCTCACACAATAAACGTATAGTTATGATTACAGACGGTCAACCGTCTGCGTGTTTTGTAGACGATGAATCTCAAAAAAATGCAATCTTGTCAGATAAACCATACTCGCATTTCTACAAACCTGACAATGAAACTCTCGCCAAAATGAAAAATGAGAGGGAAGTAAAACTGGACATTAGAAATGAAATGGTGTACCTTTGTTATAGGTACAAACAAGTCGATTCTGCTATTGATGCAAAAACATTGCAGGAGGCAAAAAAATGTAAACGTGAGGGAATTGAGATTGATACAATAATGGTAAGTGAAGAAGAGGAGTTACTAAGCTATGTCGAAAATCTAGAAAAGCAACTAAAAGGAAGATCTTATTACATTAATCCTGAAAAAATTGATAAAATTCTAATAAGTGATTTCATTTCAAACAAGAAAAGGATACTTGGTTCAAAACATGGTTAGTAAATATGAATGAAGATTTTGATAAACGACAAATGATGGATGTACTTGTAGACCCTAATGTTTCAGTAATTTTATCTGAACTAGAGGATGGTGAAAAGGATTCTATCTATCTCGCTGAGAAATTACAAATATCAGAAAATGAGATAAAATCTAGACTATCATACGTTACTGAACATGGATTTGTTATCATGCGACAAGATGGAAAAAGTACAAGTTTTAGTGTAGATAAGGGTAAACTCAACAAAATCATGGAAACAGACGAAAATTTTGCTAGTGTGGTTGATGGATTGACCGAACTAGACCAATTCCTCAATTAGCATCATCGTTGGTTATTTTGTCTTGTATGGTAATTATTAACACCTAAAATCTCATACTGTTAGATGTTCTAGTGTAATTCTTCATTCGTTCATATTTTTCTTTTGTTCTTTTTATTCATTCTCTGCATGTCCTCTTTTGTCTTGGTTGTAATTGCCTCGATTTTTTATAAAGTACATCATGCCTATGGCAAGGCCGCTTAGGCCCACTATTAAAACTATGATGCTTAATACATCAAACAAGGTTGCACCTTGCGGATAATACCCAATAATTCCAAGCACTTGCATATCTGTCTGTGCTGTATTCTGTATTTTCAATTCATAGATACCTGTAGAAGAGATTGTAAAATTTTCTTGAAATGGATTTGTTACTATTGATTTTGTAGCTATGGCGTTTCCGTTAGGATCAATAACACTGATACCTAGATTATCACCATCTTTAAAATCTGATATCTGAATTGAATAAACTCCATCTTTACTCTTTATCGGGTCTAAACTCTTACTAACATTCATAGATGAACCTGTTGTTAGACTTTGCTGGACACTAGCCAGACTATCCGTTTCAGATTCAGATTGGAGAAATGAAATCGCTATGCCGCTTATTACAAGAATTACACTAATTATCAGGATAGTCTTTGGTTTTACCATATTTGGGCTCCGGCAGGCCTTAGTTAAAACTTAGCTGTTTCTTAATTTCATGATTTATCTGAGATTATAATGTGCATGAATTATTCGACAAGGTTAATTCCACGAATGGTTTCACTGTATTATATTGTTGTACAAAACATGGGCTATTATCTTAGTTGTACTGCTCGTCTTTCCATCTATGTTATCATATAATGTGAAGGGATATTCAGATCATCCAAATCTATTTGTGTCTGCAGAAAATAGTGTTTTTCAAAATCACTTCTCTGGTGCAATGGTAGTTGAGGTAATAGTAGAAGGGGATAATACTCAACTGAATCAAGCTCAAGGCGAACCTAATGTCAATGTAAATGGAAGACAACTTAGTATGGCTCAAGGATCAGATGGTTATTGGTATGCGTTTTTTGCTAATACTGATGCAGCTAAACAAGCAGATCAAATAGCATTGGGCGGTACGCCAGGCCAAAATCTAGACTTTGGAGTTTTCTGCTCAGGTTCTACTCCTTCATCTGTACTGGGAGTTGACTTTTCGCAAACTGATGGCGTTGCAATTCCAGACTCTAGCGGTCTTTCAGGCACCACTCAAGGACTTGCTTCATTTAACTCATGTAGTGGTACTCCACAACCGCCATCCGTTAATCAGAATAATGTAGTTAGAAATCCTCCTTCTCTGAATACAAATCCAAATGTAAGTGCAGGCCAAATTGGAATTAATCCAAATATATGGCCGGTCATTCAGCTTTTCTCACTTAGTAATGATGTTAATGTAGAATACAATGCTGCTACAGGAACACAAAGTGTTGATCTTACGTACTCTGAAATTCCAAATATTTCAATAACCCTTGATAGAAACGCATATCCTGCGGGCTCTGACGTTTTTGCAACAATAAATGATATTCAATTAGATGAGGATCCAACTGCAATAGATTCGTGGACATTTAATGTCAACAATCCTGAAGCAACTTTCTATCAAGCATTTTCAGAATCTGGCGGAAGTAATATCTCAGGGCTTGTAAATCTTGCACCATATCTTAGTAGTTTAGGTTTTCAGGACAATGGAAAGGTGGAAATGAATCTTGGCAGTGTTGTTAACCTGAAGACAAACAATCTTCAAACCAGCTCATCCATAACCGCAAATGGGATAACTTACAACCAATTAGTAACATTTGTAGAAACTGGCCCAAATACTGGAGTTTTTGAGAGTGATTATGATAGTGTCTCTACAATTGGCATTTTGCAGAATGCTCCTAGAGGACAATCAGGTAGCATAGAATATGATCAACAATCAACATCTATCGTTTCTGGCACCGCACCTACTGCTGGTCTTACTCTTGGTTCTGGCCAAGGTCAGTTTGGACCGGGACAAAAGCAAACCATTACACTGTCTGATAGTAATCAGGTTTTAAACTCGGGAATTATTGAGAATCTAAATGACTATAGAAGCTCCGCTGTAGTTCCTACGTTGAAGATTGGAAGCCCAGTAACACTGACTGGCGCTTCGGACGTGAATTTTTATCCAAATCCAAACAGTCTTTCAAATCCTATCTCTGTTTCTTCTAGTGTTCCTGACGCAAACTCTGCCAGATTAATGGTAGATACCAGATCTACACCATCTACTAATTTTTATGAGATTACTTTGAATCTTGGAATCACTACTGCTACTCTGAAAGATCTGTTCATAGATGCAAGTCAACCTAATTCTGACGGGACAAACTGGGTTAATTATGATTTAAGATCGTTTCAACAACAGCTAGGAATTAATTCCTTTTCAGATACTAGTATGACTCTTCATTTTGGCAGTGCGTCTAGTAGTTCATCTGTTCAAATCCTATCTCCTGGTGCAATTTCTTCTGGAAATGGTCTTGTTCAAATAAGTGATACTGCAGTAGCTTCGATCGAATCTCAATCTTCATCATCTCCAGTGTATCTAGAAATTAATTTTGGTAGTCCAGGCGGTAACATTTCGGATGAAACTGATGTGCAACCAATCGTTTTCGATCTATTTTCTTTTGGTATGCAAAATGGACAAACAGTGAATAATGCTGTATATCGTGCTGAACTTCAGGAAACAGCTGCCGGCTCGGGTATTTTTACGGGTACAATTTCATATGTAGAAGCAAATCAATTAAATCAATTTGATCCAAATCTAATAAAAAGTCTACAGACATTTGGTAGCAATATAGTATTTTTTGTAAATGGTCAAATGGTAGGTGAAAATGGGATCAACTTTTCTATTTTAGGTTTATCGGCTGGCCAACAAACTACTGTTACCTCAAAAAACAACCTTCCAACACATACAGGAGTAGTAACACTTGATTCTGCAAATTATAACATTGGATCGCCAGTCACAATAACATTATACGATCCAGATCTCGTATCCGATGATAGTACCATCCAATCGTTTACAACTGTAAGCGATCCAAATTCTTCTGCAGTGGATACTGTAGGAGATGCTAATGGAAATGTGCTCCTTGAGGTATGGATAAAGGGCTTTAGATTTCATCAATGTACAATAAATGGAGTATTTCATGGGGGGCTTGCTGCTACAGGTTTCACACTTACTGAAACTGCACCAGGATCAGGAACATTCCAAGGAATGTTCAAGATGCCATCTTGGATATGTAATGAAGATGGAACTGCCTTGATATCGCCTATTGGAGGAATAGTACAAGCCTGGTATCATGACAGCATGGATGCATTAGGGAGATCTGTCATAATAGGTTCAACAGTTGCTTCGTCTTCACAAACAAATTCATCATCCGCTCAGACATCCCAACCGTCGCCTCAAACGTATCAATCCAGTGTTCCACAAGAAGGATATCTCTCAAATATTAGCCAAGCTGCACAAAT
Source organism: Nitrosotalea sp. (assembly GCA_049697075.1). Classification (GTDB taxonomy): domain Archaea; phylum Thermoproteota; class Nitrososphaeria; order Nitrososphaerales; family Nitrosopumilaceae; genus Nitrosotalea. The sequence goes on along the minus strand of JBAVVB010000110.1, from coordinate 205 downwards.
TAGTGACATAAACGGGCTGCCTCTGTTACAAAGTCCTAAGGTAGGTCAGACAATAACTTTCAAGGACGTTATTTCAAATGGTGATTATCAAAATGGTCAGAAAATTTCATACATTGTTCAAGTAAAAGACAGTCAAGGCGAAGTTGTATATCTGAAATGGGTTGATGATACAATAAATCCATCAAATGAAGTAAATGAACAAATT
>JBAVVB010000109.1:0-2014 GCA_049697075.1 Nitrosotalea sp. | reverse complement strand
TATGGCTGCACCTAATCTTCTTGTTTTTTCCAGTCTAGCTGGAACATAGAAGGTCTGCAATCTTGCATTTTGAATTTAAATTTTTAATTTTATCAAACTCTCAATAGATCTACCAAAAGGTTGATCCCTGCAAATTTCGCTAAAACAGATTTAACTAAATTCGTAAGGTTTGCACCAAAACAGTTTTGTCGCGTCTGCCCCATTTTTGAATTTTTATTAAATTATTGTACATTTGTTAATAGATGTTATCTTTCATGGTTATAAAAGCTGAATAGTGTGCTTTCATATCTCTACTGCTATTTCATCATCATTTGCACAACATATTATTGTCATGATATAATTTTAAGATATAATCTTTCTACTAGAATGTTTAGAAATTTCTTTATGTAGATCTACAATATTTTCTTCCTTAAATGTCAGATTACATCTATAACATTTCCAAACTATTGAGTTTAACATTAATGGCATTTTTTTAGTTCCATTTCCTTTTTTTTGATCACTTAGGTTATCAAACACATCACAAGTTTCTTGTGCAGTGTATCTATTTTTCATTGTGGTTTCTCAATTAGTTTTAATACGTATTTTTTCAAATCAGTGCTAATTACTAGTCATTGTTAAAAAATTAATAAACAATGCTTACATCTGCGTCTACTTTACATACAAGTTTGTCAGTTTTATGGACTGCACCTTCACAGAACTTGCATTTATTGATAATTTGTTAATAGCTACAAATCTAGATGTGGCACAAAATTTCTTTCCTTAATTTTTCTTCTAATCCACAGCAAAAGAGTTTATTGATAAAGTAAAATGTAATCCTCGTGCGTGGGAATCTAGTCGTAAAGGTTAAGATATAAAATACAAAGATCAGGCACTGTTGGAAAAAGAAGAAAGTTTTACTTTTCTAATGGAAAGGTAGGGTTGTTATCGTAATGTGGTTGGTGTCCAATGTAACCGCACCATTTAGTGCAATCAGTCTACCATCTACCGTTGCACCAGTAGTTGATGTGATTGACGAGTAGGCAATCATGGTTCCCTTAAAGTCAGAGCCAGTTCCAAGAGTTGCAGAACTGCCTACTGCCCAAAAGACTTGGGAAGATGAGGCTCTGCTGGTTAGAACAACATTGCTATTTCCTGCTGAAGTGGTAAGTGTACTTCCTATTTTGAAGATGTAAGCTCCAGAGCCGCTAAGAGTAAGTGTCCCAGTTATAGCAGCTGATGAAGGAAAACAATAGACTCCTGGTGTGAGTGTTTGTCCACCAATGTCTGCAACGGCTGGTTCATTGATTGTGCATGTCGCATTTGATAGAATGCCGTATGCAGTAGCTGCATCAGCGTGAGCTCCAGTTGCGACTTCATCACTTGCGTATGTTCTACCAATTACTATTCCTGGCGGAAAGCCGGTAATTGCTGTACCTGAACTAACACCGAGATTTCCTACGATGTTTGTGTTACCGGTATTGGTTACCGTCGAGGAACCCAAAACTGCAAAGTTGATAGCTGCGCCAATGCTTGGTCGTATTGCAATTGCAACCTGTCCCGACTTTTGTGCTCCACTAAGATGTGCTTGATGTAATGCAAATTGTTGTGCCGTGCACTCGTGAGTGCCACAGATATATTGTCCATAAAAGCTCAATGCAGAGGCATGATTTTGTACCATGCTTGTAGCTGAAAGTAGCAGCAAAGATATTACAAGATAATTTTTAATGTTATTTTTTATCATTGTTAGCTATTGTTGGTATAGCTATTAAGCCGCGCTCACATTCTTGTCAGGTTTACATACAGATTTGTTAGTATTTTATATTGATAGAGTAAAAATGGTTTGCTCCCATTTCAAAGGAAAGCACATACATCTAGATTATGATGCATGTTATGATTTGTTTGAAAGCGTTTTACTATAATTTATGAAACGCTTCTTTCTATTCTCTTGTCCCCATCCATAAAAAAGTAGGTCTCATGGCCAGTATTTTCAAAATGCGATGTGAAATTTACATCTAATTCGTCTAATGTATTGCCC
>JBAVVB010000108.1:0-3208 GCA_049697075.1 Nitrosotalea sp. | reverse complement strand
AGATACATATTGTACGGAAGTTGAATGAATTTGAATCCATTTTCAGAACCGCCTATGTCTCTTGCCATCTTGACAATATCGAAAATAGAGAGATACTGCGGGTGTTCTTGTGGTACTCTAAAGCAATCCCATGTGGCCATTCCGTAGTATCTTATTGTTCCTGACTTTCTTTGATTTTCATAAAACTCGAACACATCTCCGAGTTTTTTCATGAATTCATCTTTTGATATGTCTTGGAGCTGTCCTTCAGCAGCATTGTGTAGATACATCAAGTCAACACATTCTAGTCCCAAGTTTTTGAGACTCCTGTTTAATTGATCTTGAAGATACGGTATTGTCATACAGTGATATCCAGAAGAGATATCTCCAGATTTGATTATGTCAGATTTTACAAGAGTGTTTTGAATATTTTGCCAAAATTCTTCTTTTACATCTCCGTCATTTGTTATGTAGCCATTTTTTGTACTTATGAATAATTGATCCCTTTTTGCCTTGTTCTTTTCAATTAGTTGAGCAATTGCCTTGCCTACTGATCTTTCAGCCTTTTGTGCTCTATAATTAATAGCGGTATCTATTACATTTACACCTAAAGTGGTTGATTTTATCACCGCATCCTTGACTAGTGCATCAGTCACGTCATCTGGATTTCCAAGATACGTGCCTATCCCAATAGATGATAACGTTAACCCGTCGAATTGTTTGAAGTGATTTTTTGCAACATTTGGATGATTCTTTGCAAACTCGGCCGTTCCCTCTGGTGTGGAATATCCAGTTATCACAAAATGACTTTAGACATGGTTGATTTAATTCTACTGAACAATTTTCATGAGATAGTCTACAACAAAGCTTAGAACAAGTAAAACACCGGTGATTCTGCTGTATGATACAAAGTTTTTCATTATAGGAACAAATTCTTCTATCTGATCAAATTTTTGTTTCAAGGACATGCCGGATTTTATCACGATGGGTATGGTAACAAGTGTGACAAGAGACACAATTGGAAAAAGGTGTAATGCAACTGCAGTTATGATTACCCCGTATGATATGACTGGAAAAATCCATATGCTTGAGGCAGCCTTTGCTCTTCCAAGTAGTATAACAAGTGTCTTTCTTCCATGAGATTTGTCTGCATCATGATCTGGAAATGAATTTACAAAGAGAACAGTTGATGATAAAACTCCAGAGACTATGCCTGCAAGTATGGGCTCGGCGGTTATGTGGGATGCCTGCACAAAATATGTCCCAAGTACTATCATTGCGCCTTTGATGGCAACAAAGACTTCACCCAGACCTGAATCCACTATTCTTGTAGAATAAAAATAGATTGAAATGATTGCAAATCCCAAAATTATTGCAATCGTTATGCCTCTTTCAAATACAAAATATGCTCCAATTAGCGCGCCAACAATTAGTAGAATAACTCCTGCACGATAGACTTCAGATGGATTGAGCAATCCCTCTGGTAAAACTCCTGTACCTCCACTGAATTTGGTTCTCCTAGTTTCTGTATCTATTTTTCTTTTATAATCCCAATAGTCATTGAGCAGATCCACACTTGCATGCAGCGCCACTACCCCTGCTAATGTCAGCACGGCAAATTCTAGGTTGATAGTTGTATTTTGCCACCAATTTATGGCAAGACCGAGAAAAACTGAGATTATTGACGCAAGTAAAAATTTGATTCGAACTATACGTAGCCAGGATGACAGCATTATGTAATGTTCAGATATGGTCTATTTCGGTATATTGTCTGTACTGGGAGATGTGGCAGTTGATTACCGTAATTTTTCCAAGTCGACAGTTTCTATTGGCTTTCTACCGTTAAAGCCTTCATCTTTCCCATGCCAAAACTTGATCTCAGTCTCGCCTTCTTTCCAACAAAGCCATATTTCTTCATTGAATCGAAGTGATGGAAAATCCAGTAATCCTTCATCTATACTTTTTATGGTTATCCCAGAACTCTCCATATCTTCTATTGTTTTGTAAAAACCTGAGATTGCGGTATTGAGTTCTTGTTTCTTGAGGGCATACTCTTTGAAACTGGACATGTATTTGGGGTTTGTTTCCATCTCGGTTTGTATTCTTATGACTTCATTTTTCAAATTTACCAGATCTTTAAATTTCTTAATTATAGAAGGAAGCATTGCATTTGCCTCTTTTAGAGTAAAATGAGAAAACATTACCAAACTAGCACGACGGCCCAGTTAAAAGCATTAAGTCTCATTCAGGGATGATATTATTTCAGCAATCATTCTTGATGCCAAATGAGATGTTCTGTCCTTGATATCGTAACTTGGACAAACTTCCATGATATCAAGTCCAACAATTCCTTTCTTTGCTATTGATTTGAGAAGGTATAGCACTTCTAGATTTCCAAGTCCTAATGGAACGGGAACTGAGACTCCTGGGGCATAAGCAGGATCGATCGCGTCCATGTCTACTGAGACATATGTGTTTTTTCCAATCTTGTCAAGTATGGCTCTGCCAATTTCTGTAATGCCATTTTTGAGAATGTCAAGAGGGGTTATTACAGTTAAATTGTATTTTTTGATATTGTCTATCTCTTCTTGTTCTGGCGTCCTTATCCCTATCTGGACACTTGATTTTGTATCTATGTCAGGCAAGACATCGTGTAAGACAGAACCGTAATAGCCACTGGAAGAACTAATAAAATCCGGATGGGCGTCAAAGTAGACAAGAGATATCGGACCGTATCTTTTGGATACTGATTTGATGATTTCTGTAGAAATAGAATGATCGCCGCCTATAGTTATGGGAATTTTTGATTTTGAAACTATCTTGCTTATCGCGTCATCCACTTCCGTCCTTAGTATATTTCCATAATCGTACACTTTCTTGTTTATGCCGCCAAGTGGAAAGCCGGCAGAAATCTCATTGCCTCTCTTGTATGTGTCTCTTATGTTGGAGATCTCTCTTATCTTGTGAGGTGCCTCAGAAGTTCCTTTGCGTAGTGAATGAGATTTTGATTCGTCAGGCACTCCTAAAATTACAACGTTTGATTCATCATAGTCTTCTGTATTTGCCCAGCATATTCTCATTCTTATACTCACAATTTGTAATTATAAAAACTGACTAGTAAACACGCAAGTGTGATGGTGCGACATGGTTAGACTTGATAAGATATGTCTCCTACCAGTAGTCTTTGTGTCTTTCCCTTGCTGGAAATTCGCAACGCTCCATCGTCATC
>JBAVVB010000107.1:0-7988 GCA_049697075.1 Nitrosotalea sp. | reverse complement strand
CATCAAAGCAGAAGGCAGTGTTACATAATTTGCCTTTACTTGACTGAAAGCATGTTGAAATCCGCCAACGCTGAGCGGAACTATTATGATTACTGCAAAAACTGTAATCCAGATTATGATGTCCTTGAATATTGCAGTAAGTGTAGTTCCTCGCAAACCGCTTGTATAAGTAAAAGCAGCCAAGACTATGAAGGAGATTAAAAGAGAGATCTCTTCTACCATCTGTGCATTGGCAGAACCTGCGAGCATGACGGTCAAAACTGCCTGCATTCCTACTATCTGAAGTGCAATGTATGGTAATTCGGCAACTATTCCCGTGATGGCTATCATTATTGCAAGCGTGGGGCTATCAAATCTGTCTTTGACAAAATCAGAAGCCGTGATGTATCCCTTTTCTCTTGCCAGGGTCCATAATCTTGGCATGGTTACAAGTGCTACTCCAAAAGTCAGCATGACATAGGGGATGGCAAAAAAATAGAGTGAACCTTTGGCAAATACTCCGGAGGGGATTGCAACAAAGCTGTATGCAGTATAAAGATCGGCTCCTATGAGAAAGAAAACTAGTGTAGTGCCAAGCTTTCTTCCAGCAAGAGCCCACTCGTGTACCTGATTGAGATCTCCTTTTCTCCAATATTTTCCGTAAAACCCTAAAACAATAAACACAATGAAAAGAGAAACAAATGGAATGACAATGTCTGAGCTAATCATTCATGATTCTCCCCTTTATGCGAGCAAAAACAATGTAGAATCCCGCTGATGCAAACAGCCAGAAAGTTTGGAACCAGTAAAAAAATGGCATTCCAAATAGTTCTGGCGCGTCTCTGTTATAGATTGGAACTGTAAGATCAATAAATGATGGAATCAGAATAATTAATGCAAGTATTACATGTATTTTCTTGATATGCATATTCATGATGAATTTGATAGTAAAGATATAAGGATTGAGAGATGGTATTGGTGCAAAACTTGTTTATGTCTCTACGATTTGGCTTTCTTGCCTAATGCAATCATGAACATGGTATTTTTGTTGCTTGCATGAGGTGAGAAAAATTCTGTTACCTCATCGTCATAAAATGTAAGTCCTGTAGCACCAATGTGCAATGCATATGATGCAAGATACATTCGTCCTCCCATGATACTTGCATCTAATTGCGCAACTCTGTATCCTCGATTGCCGAGATGTTCTAGAATCTTCTGAAGGTTTGCCATGAAAAATACCGTAACGGATGCATCATAAGGCAAACTTTGATCAAGGCCCAAGTGTCCTGCCATGTTTCGAAAATCTCCTTTCTGTAAAATCTCTAGTTTATCATACTCCTTGTTGTAAAAATATGATCCCTGTTCTAGTCCGTCAACTGCATTTGCAATCAAGTAAACATCATTAATGCTTTCTTTTTCAAAATCTGAAATGATTCTACCTGTGGATCTTTTCAGTATGGTTGATAATTGTTCAAGTGAGATGGAATCTTGAGAAAATTTACGTGTAGAGCCGCGCCTGAGAATTACATTTTCCAGACTGTCTTCCAAAGAAACGCTTCCTGTACTTTCAATTGATTTTACACTCTGTAGTTCATGAATGACTTGATTTCTCCAAGATACAACTTCCTGTTTGTTTGTCAGAGAAGATGACTCGTGAATCTCATTTATGGAAAAAAGGTCAACGTATTGTTCTGATGGTTCTGTATTGGAAACTTCAGACATGGAAGGTGAGATTGGAAACTCTTGGTCGGAGTGACCCAGTGGCAATATTGCTACTACCGCCTCTTTTCTTGCATCAAGGCCAAGAAGTGAATTTATCTCCGAGTCAACAAAACCCAGTATCAACTTGCATGGAATTTTCTGTGTATTTGACATTGCAAGGGCATTTGAAAGAATTGTCCCACAATCCCAAAATGCATGTCTGTATTCTCTTGCTTGATACTTGACTGCATTTCTTGAAAACATATCAGTGAAGACCAGCATGATGGGTGCAGACAATGTAAAAGACTCATTTGCCGTTGCACTTGCAAGAATTTTACGGTAATCTCCCTTTCTTAATACTGTCAATGAGAGATTCTGTGGATTGAAATGATAAACTCCTGCCTCAAGTCCAGAAATATCAGAGCATACTATGTAGATCTCTATGTGGTACAAGGCTCCAGTACACGATGCTGCCCGAAACTCTATCTCGCCAAGAGATGGAAATTTGAGTGTCTTTGTAATGCCTCCTGAGAAGAAGAGCATCCTTGAAAGCGTATTGATGTCTGGAACAATATTTGCATATTCGCTTTTAGTGTTAATTGAGATTGCATCAAGAGCGGAAATTGCACTTGATTGTTTATCAAGTGGGAGTTTAATCTGTACGGCGCCTTTGTATGTCTTGTAAGGTATAGGTCTGTTTGCAGGATGATACATATGGGATCTGCTGAGCAGTATTCCGTTTGGATGTTTTGTTCCATCATGATATTGCCAAGTGGCTTCAATCTCGTAATTTTTCAAATAAAGATCTATGAAGATGACTCTAAAACTGTCTTAAACATTTCTTCAAGAGGAAGATTATTACGTGTTGGAGCAAGTGTACGCCTTATGGAAATTAACGAGGAATTGATGTCAAAAATAATTCAAACTTCTAATCTTAAATATGTTCTATACATTGATGACAAGATCTTTGATCTCGAGAATGTTTCCATAGCTAAATCAAAAATTCCGGTACGAAAGCCTACCACGAGGGGAGGAGTGTACTTTACTGATACAACTGCTTACAAGATAAGAGCTACTACTGGTGACATGTCAATACTCTCTTTCTTGCCAAAGATTATGCTTGGGCCAAATACTGAATTCAAACCTGTTAAAATAAAGACCAGTTTGCTATCTAATAGTGATGACAAAGATGTTGTTCTTGTCTCACATGTGGCAAACACTGTAAATACAAAAACTAGTGTAGAACTAAATCTCATAGTAGACGAAATTAATCTATGATTATTTCTTGGACCAAAACTATCTTATAATGCAGGCAAAAGCTTTGTGTGTGGAAAAACTCATTCCAGTGCTTTTGATTTTAGTTTTTACTGTATCAATATCAAGTGTTTTTGCAGATTCTAATTCTACAGGATTCACAAATGCAATAGGTGTCAGTTCTCCTAATAGTAATTCCACGCTTCCTCAATTGATAGTTTCAGGAAATAATGTGTATATTGGTTGGGTGGACAATGCTATTGGTAAATTCGGGGTGATGTTTGCAAAAAGCAGTGATGGCGGTTCTTCTTTTGGCAAGGAGACTGACCTTGGAAATATAGACTCTGGAGCGCCTGATAACCTGAAAATTGTAGAATCTCAAGGCAAAATATATGCTGTCTGGCAGTCTTTTTTAGCAAACAAATCAAGCATTGCATTTGCAAAAAGTAATGACAATGGAACTACCTTCGTTCCAGCAATTGAAATCAACGATAATTCTAAAGATTCATCTTTTCCACAACTTGCGGTATCTGGTAATCATGTTTATGCCGTATGGCTAGAAAGAACGGCAGGCGACGTTACCAACGTAGTTTTTACGAAAAGCGATGATGGGGGTACTACATTTGGAACACCTGTTGCCATTACTAATCATGTTAGTGGAAACTCTGGAATTCCAAAAATCTCTGCTTATGGAAATAATGTTTATTTAATGTGGGAAGACAACGGTGCAAAAAATTATGATGTGTTCCTAAGTAGTAGTAATGATTCTGGGAACACCTTTAGCAGTATTCCGATAAATATCAGTAATGATGTTGGAGATTCCGGGGCTCCTCAAATGATAGTGGATGGAAATACTATCTATGCGGTATGGATGGATGATACTCCTGGCAACTTTGACATTTTATTTTCAAAGAGCATTGATGGCGGGGCAACATTTGCAAAACCGGTTAATGTGAGTGGAAACTTGCAAGATTCAGGATATCCGCAATTTACTGTAGTAGGAAACAATGTTTACGTGGCATGGACTAATTCTATAACAGACACAAATTATGACATTCTTTTTGCAAAAAGTAGTGACGGTGGACAAACATTTGGTACACCTATCAACGTCAGCAACACTCCTGGTGAATCTGGCTGGCCGCAAATATCTGTTGATAGTGGTAATGTATACATAAATTGGGTTGACAACACACCGGGCAACTATGACGTCTACATAGCTAAAAGTGCGGACGATGGCAATAGTTTTGAATCTCCTGTAGATGTAACCAACGGCACATATGGTTCATGGTATAACACAATGGCATCGTCATCAAATACTGTATATCTTGCATGGCAGCAAGCTAACAATGGAAGCAATGGTATCATGTTCTCAAAAAGCACTACATTCGTTCCAGAGTTTGGTGCTATTGCACCCCTAATACTTGTACTTTCTATTTTATCAATAATTGCTATATCGCAGAAATCAATTCTAAAAACTCGAATCTAAACTGGTTTTTTGGTCTCAAGTAACTCGACGAGTCCACACTTTGTGTTTTTCATATTTAGATCAACAAAAGCAATGCGTCTCTCATCGAAACCTTTCACAGGTTTTACCAGTATTGTTGCGCCTTTGCTTACCATGTCATCTAATTCCTTTTGCATGTCATCTACTTCAAAACATAGGTGGTGAATGCCTCCTCCACCTGAGGCAAATTCCATTATGGGGGAATCATGTGATGCGGGTTCTATCAGCTCCAAAAATGGCTCGCCAATTTTTAACAAGCAGACGTTTACCTTTTGGCTTCCAACTGGCGTAGGTAAACTAGTGCTCTGAAAACTCATGTATTTTTTTAATTCTCCTATGGAATCTTGTATGTTGGGTACAACAACTCCAATATGATGTAATTTCATGATCTACTCAAGTACGAGGAATAAAATAAGATAGCGACGTATGGCTTGAATGGTATTATTCTACAAAATACATGTATTTTTCGAAATACTAAATTTTGGGAACTAGTTGTTCTCATGTATGGTTCAGGAACAATATCGAAAAGGAAAAAAGTATTACTTCTGTGAGAAATGTGGGTTTGGATACCAGGCACCTAACACTGCTCACGAATGCGAAGACTATTGCAGTAAAAATAACAAATGCTCAAGAGAGATAACCCGGAATGCGTTGTTTCGATAGTAAAACACCCTGTTTACTTTTATATTGATATTAAAATCAACAAGAGGCATGTTAGAGAAGCTAGTCAGAGACTCCAAAGCACTTGAGAAGGCAATTTCTGGAGAAGAACTCTCTTATGATGATGGTCTTGAGCTAATGTCTTACGATAATCTTTACATGTTAGGCGCCGCAGCAGATTTGATAAGACAGAAACAGTCAGGAAAGACTGTAACCTTTGCTGCATCTTATTATCTAAATTATACAAATGTCTGCGCTGCAAGTTGTCAGATGTGTGCGTTTTATAGAAAGGGAAACGAAAGCGATGCTTACACACTAACTCCGCAGGATATTGAAGCCAGAGTGGGCAAGGCAAAAGAGATGGGGGCAACTGAGGTGCATATAGTTGGAGGATTTCATCCTGAGCTACCTTTAGAGTACTATGAAGAAATGTTCAGGACAATAAAAAAGAGTCATCCTGAAATGAACATAAAAGCTCTAACTGCAGCAGAGATATTCTTTTTATCAAAATTGACAAAAAATTCAGTAAAAGAGGTGCTCACACGACTCAAGGCATCTGGCCTTGATACCATGCCAGGCGGCGGTGCAGAGCTGTTTCATCCAGAAATACGAAATAAGATAGTTAGAGGAAAATGCTCAGGACAAGAATGGCTTGATACTATCGAACAGGCTCATAATCTGGGCATCAAAAGTAATGCAACCATGCTTTTTGGCCATATTGAGAAACCAGAACACATTGTTGATCATTTGGTAAAATTAAGAGAGGTCCAGAAAAGAACCAAGGGCTTTATCACTTTGATTCCTCTCAAATTTAGCTTGGAAAATACAGAACTTGAAAAAGCGGGTCTAGTAAAGTCTGAAAGCCCATCGACATATGATCTGAGGGTTATTGCTGTTTCAAGACTGATGTTGGCGCAACAACTTGACAACATCTCTGTTTACTGGGTGGCACTAGGAAAGAAACTGGCGCAGGTGGCTCTCACATATGGTGGAAACGATCTGGTTGGCACTGCTTTCTCCGAAGAAATTTATCGTGCGGCTGGCAGAGGAACGAATTCTTCTATTCAGGAACTTGCAAACATGATAAAAGAGATTGGAAGAGATGCAGCCCAAAGAGACACATTTTTCAATATTTTAAAAACGTTCTAGATTTCAGCGGGTTTTTGTGTAACAGGTTTTCCAACTCCGCCTTTATTTCTGCGTCTAAGACCCACACTAATCAAAGCTATGAAGAATCCAAGCCCTGCCGCCATCTGGGATATGTTTGTCAGCCCTGTGTTTACTGCTTGGGCTTCATTGAAGGCACTTGTCTCATCTTCAGTCATGTTGGATGTTCCGATGGGCATGATGCTATTGAAGTAGAACCATGATAATCCACCTGATGCCAACATTGCAACGCCAAGGAGGAAGACTCGCTTGTCCACAATATCGTAATTTACATGTCTCCTAATTAACCATTGATTGTCAATTTTGGTTTTTTGTCTTATGCAAATCTTAGATCAAATTCTGAAATGAATCCCTTTTCTATTCCTAATTGAAACAGACTTCGTGTGGCATGTTCTCCAAGTATGCCCATCTCGATAGTGATGTCATTTACATACATGCGCACAAATCTCTCAATTAGATCTCTTGGCTGCCCTCTGCTGTACTGCATTGCATAATCAAGCGCATCTCCAATACGTGCCATTCCATAAACAATTGATTCTTTGAAAAATGCGTCAAACTGTTTTATTGTATCAAGACCGAAATTATTGCTCATTACGTTTACTCCAAGCGGAACAGGAAGACCACCAGTGTTATTGCGCCACCACTCACCTGCATCCATTATCTTTACGAGTTTGTTTTGTTCGTATGTTATCTGGGTTTCATGTATGACAAGTCCTGCATCTACATCACCTCTTAAAACCGCATCTGGTATATCGCTAAATTTCATCTCAACGTAATCAAATTTGCCAATCATTAACTGTAGCAAAAGAAATGCCGAAGTCATCTTTCCTGGAATTGCTATCTTGGAGCGACGTAATTGGTCCTGAGAAAGATTTTGTTTTGAAATTACAATTGGGCCATAGCCCTTGCCAAAACTTCCACCACTTCTTAGTATGGTATAATCTCTAATGTATGCACAAGCGTGTGCAGAAACTGCTGTGACATCAAGCTCATGGTTCAAGGCACGCTTGTTTAAAGTCTCAATATCTTCTACAACATGATTGACCTTAAAGTGGGGAGATGTAACCTTGCCAGTCAACATTGCATAAAACATGAAAGCGTCATCCGAATCTGGCGTGTGGCCGACTGTTATTTCCATAAGTAGGATTTTTACCCCTATTATAAATATCCAAGTTATGTCTACCGTTGCTGCGCTTGAAAAAGAAATCAAGATGCAGCTTGACTTTCTAGAGCAATTTGTACCACAAAAAAGACTACCTGTCAGTAAACAGAAAAAAGCAATCTTTTGTGGGACGGGCGACTCTTTTGCATCGGCACAACTGGCTGAAGTTTTCTCACAATTTAGAGCCAAAGCCCATGATCCGCTGGACCTCATCAAGAATCGCAGGATGCTGCAGGGGCGTGACCTTTACTTGGTATCTGTCTCTGGCAATACTGTATCAAACATCAGGCTTGGAAAACTTGCCAAAAGAACAGTTGCTATTACGACAAATGGCAGTAGCAAACTTGCAAGAGCATGTAAGAGAATCATCTTGTTAAAGTTTGATTCTACTAGTATCCAGACCTCGGGAAGCATAAGTTTTCTAGCAAGTGCACTTGCGTGTCTGTCACTTGTATCTAGGTATGAAATAAGAAACGTGTCTGGGATATATCGTGCAGCCAAAAGTGCGGCAAGGAGAATATCTCTTGGTGGCAAGATCTATGTGTTGGGCAGTCTCTATAC